>NZ_JAVSCF010000019.1:0-47247 GCF_031932565.1 Streptomyces sp. B1866 | reverse complement strand
ACCGCCGCGGCCAGCTCGGCGAGGTCCTGGTAGACGCCGGCCGGCGCGCCGGCCGTCTGGAGGGCCTCGGCGAGCCCCTGCCCGGGCCCGGCGTCGCCGCCGTCGGCCGGGCCGGCCAGCACCGCCCACTGGCCGACCGCCACGCCCGGGGCGGCGGACGGCGGCAGCGGCGGCCACGCCACCTCGTACAGCCAGTCCCGCGCGGTGTCCGTGCGGTCCCGGGCCCGCCTGACCGCGTCCGGGTCGACGGGCCGGGTGACCAGGGACCGCGCGGTCAGGACGGGCGTGCCCGCCGGGTCGGTGAGGGTCACGGACATCGCGTCGTCCCCGCGGGACTCCAGGCGGACCCGCAGCTCCGACGCGCCCGCCGCGTGCAGCGACACGCCGCTCCAGGAGAACGGCAGCCGCACGCCGGAGTCCGTACGGCCCGCCGCCGCGGCGTGCAGCGCGGCGTCCAGCGCGGCCGGGTGCAGGCCGAACCGCTGGGCGTCCGCCCGCTGCCCCTCGGCGAGCCGCACCTCGGCGTACGTCTCCGTGCCGCGCCGCCACACCGCCGCAAGGCCGCGGAAGGCGGGCCCGTAGCCGTAGCCGGCCTCGGCCAGCCGCTCGTACGCGCCGTCCAGGACGACCGGCTCGGCGCCCTCCGGGGGCCACGGGCCGGCCGGCGCGGGCCGGTCCGGCTCGTCCGGCGCCGGGGCCAGCAGGCCGTCGGCGTGCGCGGTCCACGGCTCGTCGTCGCCGTGCCGGGTGTGCACGCCCACGCCGAGCCGCCCGTCCGGGCCGGGCGGCTCCGCCACCACGCGCAGCTGCACGCCGCCCCGCTCGGGCAGCACCAGCGGCGTGTGCAGGGTCAGCTCCTCCACCCGCGCGCAGCCCGCGGCCGCGCCGGCCCGCAGCGCCAGCTCCAGCAGGCCCGCGCCGGGCAGCAGGGCGGTGCCCGCGACGGCGTGGTCGGCCAGCCACGGCTGGTCGCGCAGGGACAGCCGCCCGGTGAGCACCAGGCCGCCGTCCGGCAGCGGCACCTGCGCGCCCAGCAGCGGGTGCCGCGCGTCGGCCGCGCCGGCCGCGGCCAGGTCGCCCGCGCCGGTCCCGGGCGCCAGCCAGTACCGGGCGCCCTGCCAGGCGTAGGTGGGCAGGTCCACCCGCCGGCCGCCCGGCGCGGCCGCCGCCCAGTCCAGGGCGGCGCCGTGCGCGTGGGCCTCGGCGGCACCGGCGACGAAGCGGTCCAGGCCGCCCTCGCCGCGCCGCAGCGAGCCGAGCGCCACCACCTCCCGGTCCACGGCGGCCGCGGTCTCCTCCAGGCTCAGGGCCAGCACCGGGTGCGGGCCGAGTTCGACGAAGACGCGGTGGCCGCGTTCCAGGAGCGCGCGGGCGGCCTGCTCGAAGCGCACGGTCTGGCGCACGTTGCGGTGCCAGTAGGAGGCGTCGAGCGCGTCGGTGGGCAGCGGGCCGCCGGTCACCGAGGAGCAGAAGGCGGTGCCGACGGCGCGCGGCTCGACGTCGGCGAACGCCTTGTCCAGGTCGGCGCGCAGCGCGTCGATGTGCGCGGAGTGGCCCGCGACGCTCGCGGCGATGCGGCGCACCTGGGCGCCCTTCCCGGCGAGGCGGTCCAGCAGGGCGTCCACCGCGTCCGGATCGCCGGAGACGACCGTGGACCCGGGCCCGTTGACGGCGGCCACCGACACCCGTCCGGCCCACGGGCCGAGCCGGGCGGCCACCTCCTCGTGCGGCAGCAGCACCGAGGCCATGGCGCCGGTGCCCGCCAGCCGGTGCAGCGCCTGGCTGCGCAGCGCCACCATGCGCGCCGCCTCCTCCAGGCCCAGGGCACCCACCGAGCANCATGCGCGCCGCCTCCTCCAGGCCCAGGGCACCCACCGAGCAGGCGGCGGCGATCTCGCCCTGGCTGTGCCCGACGACCGCGGCCGGGTGCACCCCGTAGGAGCGCCACAGCGCGTCGAGGGAGAGCGCCACGGCGAACAGCGCGGGCTGCACCACGTCCGTACGCTCCAGGTCGGGCGCGCCGGGCCCGCCGCGCACCGCCGCCGTCAGCGACCAGTCGGTGTACGGGGCGAACGCGCGTTCGCACGCGGCGAACCGCTGGGCGAACACCGGCGCGGTATCCAGCAGTTCCGCGGCCATGCCGGGCCACTGCCCGCCCTGGCCGGGGAAGACGAACACCACGCCGTCCCCGCCGCCCTCGGGCGCGTGGCCGCGCACGACGGCCGGGTGGGGGCGGCCCTCGCCGAGCGCGGCGAGACCGGCGGCGAGCGTGTCCCGGTCGCGGCCGACGACGGCGGCGCGGCGCGGGAGGGCGGCGCGCGTGGTGCCCAGCGCGTAGCCGGCGTCGACCGGGCGCGGGGCCTGTTCGCGCAGGTGGCGGGCGAGCCGCCGGGCCTGGGCGCGCAGCGCCTCGTCGGTGCGGGCGGACAGGACCAGCGGGACGACCGGGTCCGTACCGCCGGGCGCCGGCGCCTCGTCACCCGCGGGCTCGTCGTGCGGCGGGTCGTCGGACGGCGCCTCCAGCAGGACGTGCGCGTTGGTGCCGCTGATGCCGAAGGACGACACGCCGGCGCGGCGCGGGCGGCCGGTCTCGGGCCACGGGACCGGTTCGGTCAGCAGCGCCACGGCACCCGCCGACCAGTCCACGTGCGGGGTCGGCTCGGTCAGGTGCAGGGTCTTGGGCAGCAGGCCGTGCCGCATGGCCAGCACCATCTTGACCACGCCCGCGACGCCCGCAGCGGCCTGGCTGTGCCCGATGTTCGACTTCAGCGACCCCAGCCACAGCGGCCGGTCCGGGTCCCGGTCCCGGCCGTAGGCGGCCAGCACGGCCTGCGCCTCGATCGGGTCGCCGAGGCTGGTGCCGGTGCCGTGCGCCTCGACGGCGTCCACGTCGTACGGGGACAGGCCGGCGTCGGCCAGCGCGGCGCGGATCACGCGGCGCTGGGAAGGGCCGTTGGGGGCGGTGAGGCCGTTGCTGGCGCCGTCGGAGTTGACGGCCGAACCGCGCGCGACGGCCAGCACCCGGTGCCCGCTGCGCCGGGCGTCGCTCAGCCGCTCGACCACCAGCATGCCGACGCCCTCGGAGAAGCCGGTGCCGTCGGCGGACGCGTCGAACGGCTTGCAGCGGCCGTCCGCCGCCATGCCGCGCTGCTTGCTCAGGGCCAC
The DNA here is from genome assembly GCF_031932565.1 of Streptomyces sp. B1866. Lineage (NCBI taxonomy): Bacteria > Bacillati > Actinomycetota > Actinomycetes > Kitasatosporales > Streptomycetaceae > Streptomyces > Streptomyces sp. B1866. Next base: position 44,082 of record NZ_JAVSCF010000019.1, on the reverse strand, counting down.
GAACGGCGTCGGGGTGGGCATCACCATCACGCCGCCCGCGAGCGCCAGCGAGCACTCGCCGCGCCGCAGGGCCTGGCAGGCCAGGTGCAGCGCGACCAGCGAGGACGAGCAGGCGGTGTCCACGGTCAGCGACGGGCCTTCGAGGCCGAAGGCGTACGACAGGCGGCCGGAGGCGACGCTTCCGGTGTTGCCGGTCATCAGGTAGCCCTCGACGCCCTCGGGCAGTTCCCCGGCCGCCGCGCCGTAGTCCTGGGTGGCGGCGCCGACGAACACGCCGGAGCGGCTGCCGCGCAGCGTTCCCGGGTCGATGCCCGCCTGTTCGAACGCCTCCCAGGCGACCTCCAGCAGCTGCCGCTGCTGCGGGTCCATGGCCAGCGCCTCGCGCGGGTTGATGCCGAAGAACGCGGCGTCGAACAGGTCGGCGCCGTCGAGGAACCCGCCCTCGCGGCCGTACGTGGTGCCCGGGTGGTCCGGGTCCGGGTGGTAGACGGCGTCGAGGTCCCAGCCCCGGTCGGCGGGGAAGGCGGTGATGCCGTCGCCGCCCTCGGCCAGCAGCCGCCACAGGTCCTCCGGCGACCGCACGCCGCCGGGGTAGCGGCAGCTCATGCCGACGATCGCGATGGGCTCGGCGTCGGCCCGCACCGCGCCCGGCGTGTCGCCGTCCGGCGCGCCCGACGCCTCGGCGGCGAGGTGGGCGGCCGCGGCGCGGGCGGTGGGGTGGTCGAAGACGAGGGTGGCCGGGACCGGCAGGCCGGTGGCCGCGGCGAGGCTGTCGCGCAGTTCGACGGCGGTGAGGGAGGTGAAGCCGAGTTCGGTGAAGGCGCGGTCCGGGTCGACGCTCCCGGCGTCCGCGTGCCCGAGTACCGCGGCGATGTGACGGCGCACCAGGTCCAGTGCGGCTCCGGTGCGTTCGCCCGGGTCGAGGGCGGCCAGCCGACGGGCGAAGGGGGAGGCTCCGGCGGCCGGGTCCGCGGCGGCGCCGGTCCCGTCGCCGGTCCGCGGCGTGCCGGACCCGGCGGTGCCCGTACCAGCCGTGCCCGTGCCGGCCGGGTCCGTGCCCGTACCGGCGTCGGGCGGGTCCGTACGGGCCTGGGACGGCCCGGCGGGGGCGGGGCGGCCGGCGTCCAGCCAGTAGCGCGCCCGGTCGAACGCGTACGTGGGCAGCGGCACCCGGCGCGGTGCCAGGTCCGCGAAGTACGCCTCCCAGTCGGGGCGCCGCCCGGCGGCGTGCAGCCGCGCCAGCGCCGACGCGACGTCGGCGACCGGCTCCCCGTCCGCGCGCAGTGTGGGCACGAACACCGGCCCGGCCTCGTCGCCCAGGCACGCCCGGCCCATGCCGGTCAGCACGCCGTCCGGGCCGACCTCCAGATACGCGGACACGCCGCGGGCGTGCAGGAAGGCCATGCCGTCGCCGAAGCGCACGGCCTGCCGCAGGTGCCGCACCCAGTACTCGGGCGTGGCGATGCCCGCCTCGTCGGCCAGGCCGCCGGTCAGGTCGGACACGACGGGGATCGCGGGACGGGCGTACGACACGCCGTCCGCGGCGGCACGGAACGCGTCGAGCACGCCGTCCAGGTGCGGCGAGTGGAACGCGTGGCTGACCCGCAGGCGCCGCACCTTGCGGCCCCGCTCCCGCCAGGCGTCGGCGATCCGGCCGACCTCGTCGGCGTCGCCGGAGACCACCACCGAGGACGGGCCGTTGACCGCCGCCAGCGACACGCGGTCGGCGAGCCCGGCGAGTGACGGGCCGATCTCCGCCTCGCTCGCCTCGATCGCCGCCATGGCCCCGCCGTCCGGGGCGGCGGCCATCAGCCGCCCGCGCGCGGCGACCAGCGCACACGCGTCGGGCAGCGTGAACACCCCGGCGACGTGCGCGGCGGCCAGTCCGCCGACCGAGTGGCCCAGGACGTAGTCCGGCCGCACGCCCCAGGACAGCCACAGCCGCGACAGGGCCACCTCCAGCGCGAACAGGGCGGGCTGCGCCAGGTCCGTACGGTCCAGGGCGGCCGCCTCCGGCGTGCCCGGGTCGGCGCTGAGCAGGCCGCGCAGCGACACGCCGAGCAGCGGGTCGAGGTGCGCGCAGGCCTCGGCCAGGGCGTCGGCGTAGGCGGGGAAGGCCGTGTCGAGCCCGGCGCCCATCCCGGCGCGCTGGCTGCCCTGCCCGGTGTAGAGGAACGCGAGCCCGCCGCGCCGGGCCCGGCCGGTCCACACGCCGGGCGCGGGCTCGCCGTCGGCCAGCGCGGCCAGCCCGGCCAGCAGCCGGTCGCGGTCGGCGGCCACCAGCGCGGCGCGGTGCTCCATGGCCGCACGCGTCGTGGCGAGCGAGTAGGCCACGTCGGCGGGGGCGGCGCCGGGGTGCTCCCGGAGGTGGTCGAGCAGGCGCCGGGCCTGGCCGCGCAGGGACGCCTCCGACCTGGCGGACAGCGGCAGCGGCAGCGGGCGGTCGGGGGCCGGGCGCGGGCGTACGGATCCGTCGTCGGCGGGTGCGCCGGTGTCGGCGGGTACGGGTGCGTCCTCCGGGGCCTGTTCGAGGATGACGTGCGCGTTGGTGCCGCTGACGCCGAAGGAGGACACGCCCGCGCGGCGCGGCCGCCCGGTGTCCGGCCACGCGACCTGGTCGGCCAGGACCCGTACGGCGCCCTCCGACCAGTCGACGGCCGGTGTCGGGGCGTCCACGTGCAGGGTCCTGGGCAGCACGCCGTGCCGCATGGCCAGCACCATCTTGATGACGCCCGCCACGCCCGCGGCGGCCTGCGTGTGGCCGATGTTGGACTTCACCGACCCGATCCACAGCGGCCGCGCCGGGTCCCGCTCCCTGCCGTAGGCGGCGATCAGCGCCCGCGCCTCGATGGGGTCGCCCAGGGTCGTACCGGTGCCGTGCGCCTCGACCGCGTCCACGTCGGCGGGCGACAGCCGCGCGCCGCTCAGCGCGTCCCGGATCACCCGGCGCTGCGCGGGGCCGCTCGGCGCGGTCAGGCCGTTGCTGGCGCCGTCCTGGTTGACGGCCGAGCCGCGCACGACGGCCAGCACCGGGTGGCCGTTGCGGCGGGCGTCGGACAGGCGCTCCAGCAGCAGCACGCCCACGCCCTCCCCCCAGCCGGTGCCGTCGGCCGCCGCCGCGAACGCCTTGCAGCGCCCGTCGGGCGCGAGCCCGCCCTGCCGGTCGAACTCCACGAAGGCGGTGGGCGTGGCCATCACCGTGGCGCCGCCCGCCAGCGCCATCGCGCACTCGCCCTGCCGCAGGGCCTGACAGGCCAGGTGCAGCGTCACCAGGGACGCCGAGCAGGCCGTGTCGACCGTCACCGACGGGCCTTCCAGCCCGAAGGTGTAGGACAGGCGGCCGGAGACGACGCTCGCGGCCGTGCCGGTGATGAAGAAGCCCTCGGCGCCGGGCGGCGCGGAGGGGAACAGCGCCGCGTAGTCCTGCCCGTTGGTGCCCATGAACACGCCGGTGCGGCTGCCGCGCAGCGCGGCCGGGTCGATTCCCGCGCGTTCGCACGCCTCCCACGACGTCTCCAGCAGCAACCGCTGCTGCGGGTCCATCGCCAGCGCCTCACGCGGCGAGATGCCGAAGAAGGCCGGGTCGAAGGCGCCCGCGTCGCGCAGGAAGCCGCCCCGGTAGGAGCGGGTGGCGGCGGGGCCGCCGACGTCCGGGCCGTCCGGCCCGGCCCCGCCGTCCGGGTCCCAGCCCCGGTCGGCGGGGAACGGCGACAGCGCGTCCTCCCCGGCCGCCAGCAGCCGCCACAGGTCCTCGGGCGACTCCACGCCGCCCGGGAAGCGGCAGCTCATCGCGACGACCGCGACCGGCTCCCGCGCGGCCTCGGCCAGCTCGCGGTTCTGCCGCCGCAGCCGCTCGGTCTCCTTCACGGAGGCCCGGAGTGCCGCGACGACGGCGTCGTGACCGCCCGTCATTGTTCGCTCCCCGTCGTGTCGGTGCCGTCCGCCGCGCCGTCGGCCGCGCCGTCGGCCGCGTTCTGGATGCCTTCGGCGTCCTGGAGTACGAAGCGCACGAGGTCGTCCACGGCCATCCGGTCGATCTCCTCGTCTTCGGACTCCGCGGTCCGCTGCTCCGCCTCGCCGACCGCCCCGGGGCCGCTGGCGCCTGGGCCGCTCGCGCCGGCCGCCTCGGGTGCGCCGCCCGGACGGTCGTCCGCGAGCCGCAGCAGCGCGTCGTACAGGCCCGACTCCTTCAGCCGGGCCAGCGGGATGCGGCTGATCAGACCGCGCACCTCCGCCTCGCCCGCCTCCCAGGGCCAGCGTGGACTCGCCGAGGCGCAGGGACTGGCAGGCCAGGTGCAGGGCCACCAGCGACGACGAGCAGGCCGTATCGACCGTGACGGCCGGGCCCTCAAGACCGAAGGTGTACGCGATGCGGCCGGAGGCGACGCTGGGGGTGGTACCGGTCAGGGCGTGTCCGGCGAGGTGGTCGGCGGACTCGTGCAGGCGAGGGCCGTAGTCCTGCGCTGTGGCGCCGACGAAGACGCCGGTGCGGCTGCCGCGCACCGACCCCGGATCCACCCCCGCCCGCTCGAACACCTCCCACGCCGCCTCCAACAGCAACCGCTGCTGCGGATCCATCCCCAACGCCTCACGCGGCGAAATACCAAAAAACTCCGCGTCGAACTCCCCCGCACACTCCAGAAAACCACCCCGCCGCACATACGACGTCCCCACCGCATCCGGACCCGCCCCGAACAACGACTCCAGATCCCACCCCCGGTCCACCGGAAAGTCCGAGATGGCGTCTCCGCCATCGGACACCAGCCGCCACAGCTCCTCCGGCGACCCCACCCCACCCGGGAAACGACAGCTCATCCCCACTATCGCGATCGGCTCGTCCACGGCCGCCGGGGTAGCGGCGGGATCGGCGGCCCGGGCCGGGCCCGTACGCAGGTAGTCCGCGAGCGCGGCGGGGGTCGGGTAGTCGAAGAGGACGGTGCTGGGCAGGGGGTGTTCGGTGGCGTCACGCAGGCGGTCGCGGAGTTCGACCGCCATGAAGGAGTCGAAGCCGAGGTCGCGGAAGCTGACGCCGCTGGGCACGGCGTCCGGTGTGGCGTGGCCGAGGACGGCGGCGGCCTCCTGGCGGACCAGGTGGAGCGGGCCGCGGGCCGGGCCTGCGGCCGGTGCGGGCGCCGGGGCCGGGACGGGTGCCGTGGGGGCCTCGGCCTGCCCCGCGGCGGCTGCCGTCCCAGGCAGGCCGGGCGTGCCGCCGAGGCCGGGTATGCCGTCGAGCCAGTAGCGCTGCCGTTGGAAGGCGTAGGTGGGCAGCGGGACGCGGCGGGGCTGTCCGCTGTCGCCCGCGAAGGGGTACGCGGCCCAGTCGACGTGGTGGCCGCACGTGTGGAGCCGCGCCACCGCCTGGGTCGCGGTGTCGGGTTCGGGCCGGTCGGCGCGCAGCAGCGGTACGAACGCGGCGCGCGGGTCCGCGCCGACGCACTCGCGGGCCATGGCCGAGAGTACGGCGTCGGGTCCGGCCTCCAGGAAGGCGCGTGCGCCCTGGCCGTAGGCGTAGCCGACGCCGTCGGCGAACCGGACGGGCTGTCGGGCCTGCCGCACCCAGTACTCGGGGGTGCGGATGGCGGCGGGGTCGGCGGGGCGGCCGGTGGTGTTGGAGACGACGGTGAGGCGGGGCTCGTGGAAGGTCAGTCCGGCCAGTACGTCGCGGAACCCGTCGAGCATGCCGTCCAGGTGCGGGGAGTGGAAGGCGTGGGAGGTGCGCAGCCGCCGGGTGCGGCGGCCCTGGGCGGCCCAGTGGGCGGCGACCTCGGCCACGGCGTCGGCGTCCCCGGAGAGCACCACCGCACGCAGGCCGTTGACGGCGGCCACGGCGACGCGGCCCTCCCGGCCGGCGAGCGTGGGCAGGACGTCGGCCTCGGAGACCTCCACGGCGGTCATGGCGCCGTCGGCGCGGCAGGCCTCCATGAGCCGGCCGCGCGCGGCGACCAGCACGGCGGCGTCGGCGAGGGACAGCACGCCGGCGGCGTGGGCGGCGGCGAGCTCGCCGACCGAGTGGCCGATCAGCAGGTCGGGTACGACGCCCCAGGAGGTGACGAGCCGGAACAGCGCGGTTTCCAGGGCGAACAGGGCGGGCTGCGCGTAGGCGGTGCGGTCCAGGAGGTCGGGCCGGTCGGCGAGGACGCGCCGCAGGGGGTGCTCCAGCCAGGGGTCGACGGCGGCGCACGCCTCGTCGAAGGCGTCGCGGAAGACGTCGGACGTCTCGCGCAGGGCGAGTCCCATGCCGAGCCGCTGGCTGCCCTGCCCGGTGAACAGCAGGGCGAGGCGGCCGGGGCCTTCGGCGTCGGCGGTGCCGGTGACCAGGCCGGGGGCGCCGTGCCCGGCGGCCAGTGCGGCGAGGGCGGGGGCGAGTCCGTCCGGCTGGGCGGCGACGGCGGCCCGGTGCGCGAGGTGGGTGCGGGCGGTGGCGAGGGTGTGGGCCACGTCGGCCCGGTGTAGTCCGGGGTGGGCGGCGAGGTGCCGGGCGAGGCGGTCCGCCTGGTCGCGCAGGGCTTGTTCGGTGGCCGCGGACAGCAGCCACGGCAGCGGGCCGTCCGGCGTCGCCCGCCGGTCGACGTCCCGTCCGGGCGCGGCACCGTCTCCTGAGAGGGTGTCTCTTGGGGCACCGTCTCCTGAGGCACCGTGCCGTTCCGGTCCTGCCGCGCCGTGCCGTGCCGGCTCGGTGTCGTCCCATCCGGCCACCACGAGGTGGCAGTTGGTGCCGCCCATGCCGAACGAGCTGACGCCGGCGACGGGCGGCCGGCCGGCGCCGTCCAGCGCGGTCAGCGTGGTGTTGACCCGCAGGTTCAGGGCGTCCAGGGGGATGCGCGGGGAGGGGGCGCGGAAGTTGAGGCTGGCGGGCAGGTGGCGGTGGCGCAGGGCGAGTACGGCCTTGAGCAGTCCCGCGATGCCGGCCGCGCCTTCCAGGTGGCCGATGTTCGTCTTGACCGAGCCGACGGGCAGGGGGGTGTCCGCGGGCCGCCCGCTGCCGAGTACGGCGCCGAGGGCGGCGGCCTCGACCGGGTCGCCGAGCCGGGTGCCGGTGCCGTGGAGTTCGACGAAGGCGAGGTCGGCGGGGGTGGTTCCGGCGCGGCGGTGGGCGAGCCGGACGCACTCCTCCTGCGCCTGCTGGCGGGGGGCGGTCAGGCCGTCGCCGCCGCCGTCGTTGTTGACGGCGCTGCCGCGGATGACGGCGTGGACGGTGTCGCCGTCGGCGAGGGCGGCGGCGAGGGGTTTGAGGACGACGAAGCCGCCGCCCTCGCCGCGTACGTATCCGTTGGCGCGCTCGTCGAAGGTGTGGCAGCGGCCGTCGGGGGACAGCGCACCGAAGGCGGCGACGCCCAGGGCGCTCTCCTCGGCGAGGTTGAGCTGGACTCCTCCGGCGAGGGCGACGGCGGCCTCGCCGTCGCGCAGGCTCCGGCAGGCCTGGTGCACGGCGACGAGGGAGGAGGACTGCCCGGTGTCGACGGTCATGCTGGGGCCGCGTAGGCCGAGGGTGTGCGACAGCCGGTTGGCGATCATGCCGCGGCTGAGGCCGGTGAGGGTATGGTGGGTGGCGGCCCGGGCGCCGTGCCGGTGCAGGAGGGCGGCGTAGTCGTCGGCGGTGGCGCCGGCGAAGACGCCCACGGGCGTGCCGTCGAGGGCGCCGGGGGCGATACCGGCGTCTTCCAGGGCCTCCCAGCCGAGTTCGAGCGCGAGCCGCTGCTGGGGGTCGAGCAGGGCGGCCTCGCGGGGGGAGATGCCGAAGAAGGCGGCGTCGAAGTCGGCGACGGCGTCGAGGTAGCCGCCCCTGCCGAGGCCCGGCCGGTCGGCGGGTGCGTCGGTGACCGCGTCGCGGCCCTCGCACAGCAGGTCCCAGAAGGCGCGCGGGCTGTCGGCGCCCGGCAGCCGGCAGGCCAGGCCGACGACGGCGATTGGATCCAATATCCGATCTCCAGGATCCGATATCCGATCCTGGCTCCGGGCGTGCGGAGACGACCCGTTCATGCCCGACGTGAAGGTCACGTACTCCCCCGTGCTTTCCCCCGGTCGACACGGCCCCGTTCCCCCGGGGCGCGTGCGCGTCATCCCAGGGGGGTCGACCTCCGCCCCCGGGGCAACTGTGATCCTCGTCACGCCTCTCACCCGCATCTCTGACACCTACACCTCACATGCCGGTCATCTCCGGTGTGAGACAGCCCCGGCGCCACCCGGCGCGCCCCGCGCCACCCGGCATCCCGGCCGGCACCACCCGGCGGGACCCGTGCAGCCGCCACAGGCCCTCGACCGGCCGACAGCCCGGCGCGCTGCCCGCGTCCCCTAACCGGCAGCCGGACCGAGGCCCGCGCGCAGAGGCGCGCGAAAAGCCTGGAATACCCCGGTTCGACAGGCCCGCACTGGCGGGCCGGGGCGTACGGCCGGGAATTCGGATATCGGCGGACCCCGGGCCCGGAGCCCCCATAGAATCGCCGGGTGGCTTCCCCCGACGACGCGCCCGACCCCGCCCTCGCCCTCACCACCGACCCCGGTCCGTCGGCCGACCCGATAGCCGATGGCGGGAGCGCCGACGGTCCCGGGCCCCAGGCCCCGGACGCGGGCGAGGCCCTGCGGGTGCTGCGCCGCGTCTTCGGCTACGACAGCTTCCGGGGCGACCAGCAAGAGATCATCGAGCACCTCGTCAGCGGCGGTGACGCGCTCGTCCTCATGCCCACCGGCGGCGGCAAGTCGCTGTGCTACCAGATTCCCGCGCTGGTGCGGGAGGGCGTGGGCGTCGTCGTGTCGCCGCTCATCGCGCTGATGCAGGACCAGGTCGACGCGCTGCGCGCGCTGGGCGTGCGGGCGGGGTTCCTCAACTCCACCCAGGATCTGGACGAGCGGCGGCTGGTGGAGGCCGAGTTCCTGGCGGGCGAGCTGGACCTGCTCTACCTCGCGCCCGAGCGGCTGCGCTCGGAGGCCACGCTGCGCCTGCTCGAGCGCGGCACGGTGGCCCTGTTCGCCATCGACGAGGCGCACTGCGTGGCCCAGTGGGGCCACGACTTCCGGCCCGACTACCTGGCCCTGTCCGAGTTGCACGAGCGCTGGCCCGCCGTGCCGCGGATCGCGCTGACCGCGACCGCCACCGAGGCCACCCACGCCGAGATCGCCTCCCGGCTGAAGCTCCAGGACGCGCGGCACTTCGTGGCCAGCTTCGACCGGCCCAACATCCAGTACCGCCTGGTGGCGAAGGACGATCCGAAGCGGCAGCTGCTGCGCCTGCTGACCGCCGAGCACGCCGGGGACGCGGGCATCGTCTACTGCCTGTCGCGGTCCTCGGTGGAGAAGACCGCGCAGTTCCTGGTGCAGAACGGGATCGAGGCGCTGCCGTACCACGCCGGGCTCGACGCCGCCACGCGCGCCGCCCACCAGTCCCGCTTCCTGCGCGAGGACGGACTGGTGATGGTCGCCACGATCGCGTTCGGCATGGGCATCGACAAGCCCGACGTGCGGTTCGTCGCCCACCTCGACCTGCCCAAGTCCGTGGAGGGCTACTACCAGGAGACCGGCCGCGCCGGGCGGGACGGCCTGCCGTCCACCGCCTGGCTGGCGTACGGCCTGCAGGACGTGGTCCAGCAGCGCAAGATGATCGACACCTCGGAGGGCGACGACGCCCACCGCCGCCGCCTGACCGCCCATCTGGACGCGATGCTGGCCCTGTGCGAGACGGTCGAGTGCCGCCGGGCGCGGCTGCTGGCCTACTTCGGCCAGCAGGGCCCGTCGGAATGCGGCAACTGCGACACCTGCCTGACGCCTCCTCAGGCGTGGGACGGCACCGTGGCCGCGCAGAAGCTGCTGTCGGCCGTGGTGCGCCTGAAGCGGGAGCGGAATCAGAAGTTCGGGGCCGGGCAGATCATCGACATCCTGCTGGGCCGCAAGACGGCGAAGGTGATCCAGTTCGACCACGACGCGCTGAGCGTGTTCGGCATCGGCGGCGAGCTGCGCGAGGGCGAGTGGCGCGGGGTGGTCCGCCAGCTGCTGGCCCAGCGGCTGCTGGCCGTGGAGGGCGACTACGGCACGCTGGTGCTCACCGACGCGAGCGCCGAGGTGCTCAAGGGAGAGCACAAGGTCATGCTCCGCCGCGAGCCCGAGCGGGCGGCCCGCACGGACAAGGCAGACAAGGCGGACAGGGCCGAGAAGGCGGCGCGCCGGGCGGCCGTTCCGGTGGAGCTGCCCGAGGAGGCGGTGCCGGTGTTCGAGCTGCTGCGCGCCTGGCGGGCGGCCACCGCGCGCGAGCAGGGGGTGCCCGCGTACGTGATCTTCCACGACGCGACGCTGCGGCAGATCGCGACCGAGCGGCCCGCGACGCTGGCGGAGCTGGGCACGGTGAGCGGGGTCGGCGAGAACAAGCTCGCCAAGTACGGGCAGCAGATCCTGGACGCGCTGTCGGCCTGAGCCGGACCGGACCTGCGCGCGGCGCCCGCGCCCGTCCGCACGGGCCGACCGTTTATGCGGCTCGACCGACCGTGCGGGCGACCGTCCGTACGGCTCGACCGACCGTACGGGCCGACCGGCTCCGCGCGGGCGCGCCACGGCACGTCCGAGCGGACGCCAGGCCCGCGCCGCGGCCGTTTCGCGCCTCGCGCCGCGCGCGCCCCGGCCGGCCCGCGCCCGTACGAAACGCCGCGCGTGCGCTACCGGCCGGCCGCCACCGGCTGGGCGGCCGCGGGGGGCGCCGGGTCGGCGACGCCGCCCTGGGGCCGCAGGTGGCGTACCCGCAGGACGAGTTCCAGCTCGAAACGGGTGTCGGGGTCCTGGAGGCAGTCGCCGAACAGCTCTTCGAGCTGTCGCAGCCGGTAGCGGACGGTCTGCGGGTGGATGCCCAGGCGCACGGCGACCTCGTTGGCGTTGCGGCCGCACTGCAACCAGCACAGCAGGGTCTCGGCGAGCCGGTCCCGGTGCGGCGCGCGGATCTGGCCGAAGGGGCCGAGGTGCTGGTCGGCCAGGGCCTCGACCAGTTCCTCGTCCCGGAACAGCAGCATGGTCCGCAGGTGCTCCGAGCAGCGCACCACGCAGTGGTCGGGCAGGATGCCGCGGCGGGTCAGGTTCAGCGCGTCGGTGGCCCAGCGCAGTGAGCGCGCGCCGTCCCTGACCGGCACGGTGGGGCCGACGGCCGCGCGGTGGCCGTGCAGGGCGCGGTCGATGACGCGGGCCCGGCCGGGGCCGTCCGGGTCGGGCACCACGATGCAGCCGGGCCGCTGGTCGTACGAGGTCAGGAACTCCGGTGGCACGATCGGCCGGGCCGTCTCCGCCTCCGGCAGCTGGTCCAGGGCGATGACGGCCAGCGAGGTGGGCACCGTCCAGTGGGCGGCGTGGGCCAGGTCCTGGATGGCGTCGACAGGGGCCGGGGGGTCGGCGGTGAGCATGTCCAGCAGGCGGGCGCGCCGCCGCTGGAGTTCGCCGGCGGCGCGCAGCCGGGCCTCGGTGTAGCCGGCGGAGGTGGCCGCGGCGATCTCGTCGAGGTGGACCAGGCCCGCCTCGCCGAGCAGGACCACGGCGGAGCGCGGCAGGATATCCGAGTCGGCCAGCGAGTTGATCTTCCGCCAGGTGATGCGCGCGCCGACCCGCAGGGCCATCTGGAAGACGTCGAGGCTGCGCCCTTCGTTGGCCTCGCCGCGGCCGATGGCCTGGTAGGTCTCGATGACCGACTCGGAGCTGCCGTCCGGGTGGTCCATGCGGTCCAGCAGCAGGGTCAGGGCCTGGGCGACACCCTTGTAGAGGGTCCGCATATATGTGGGGTCGCTCGGGCGGGCGTACTCCGCGACGTGTGCCTGAATCTCGCGGACCACGTCCTCGGCGATGTCGTCCAGGAACGGCCTGATGTGTTCGGAGAGCCCGCGCGGTATCTGGGCGAACGTCTCACGGGCCAGCAGAGCGGTGTCACTCACCGTGGCGGACGCTCCTTTCCGCGTCAGGGAGATCTTGCCGGTGTCGTGACCGTACCTCCGGCTCGCGGCTTACGCACGTGTACGGAACGCAAATTGACGCGCCGTTTCTTGTCACTGAAATGACAAGAAACGGCGCGTCGGGGGTTTCGCCGGGCCCGGTACTCCGCCGGGCCGCGCGCGAAGTTGGGGGTGGTGCCGGCGACGCTATCGAGCGGCGGGGGTGCGGCGATACGCGCCGCGCGCGCAAGGACCCGCCCGCGGTTGTCGCGGCGGACACAAGGGCCCGCGGGCCGTTCCGTGCCAGGCTGTCCGGTAGCGGAAAGGGCGGCGGCGGTCGGCTCGCGCCTCTTTTCGTCAGTGCGGCACAATGACGCCCGGCCGGATTGTCACTTTCCGCGCACCGTGGCTCGCCATGCGAGATTTTCCGCGATACCGGGAACCCGACCGGAAGCAGAAAAGGGTTTCCCGGTTACTCTTGTCACGCGAGTGACAGATGCGGCTGGCGCAACTGTAAGCCCTTCATCTAACCGGCAGGTTGTCCGGGACGGACCCTGTTCTCCCCAGGGTTTTTACGGTCACCATCCGGCCAGAAGGAGGGCCGAGCATGTCGCCATGCGCCGGAGAGGGCATTCCCCGAGTGCCGGTCGGGAAACGCCGGACCGGCGGCGTATAGCGATCGTCACCGTCCTCCTGTTATCCGCCCCCATTGGAGCCGCCATGCCCCCCACGCCCCCCGCCGGTCCGTCGGCCGGTGACCCGTCCCTGCCCGCGCGACTGCGGGAACTGGCCGCACAGCGCGGCCATCAGCGCGCCTTCAGCTTCGTGGAGTTCCCCGACCCCGCGTCGCCCGGAGTGCACCGGACGGTCACCTGGAAGCGGCTGTACGAGCGGGCTCTCGCGATCGGCGAGCGGCTGGCGCAGACCGCGCGGCCCGGTGACCGCGCCGCGCTGCTGCTGCCGCAGGGGCTGGACTACGTGGCCGCCTTCCTCGGCTGTCTGTACGCGCGGGTCGTCGCCGTGCCGCTGTTCAGCCCCGACCTGCCCGGGCACGCGGGCCGCCTGGCGGCCGTGCTGGACAGCTGCGAGCCGGCGTGCGTGCTGTCGGACACGGCCACGGCCCCGCTCGTGGAGCGGTTCCACGCCGAGCACGGCACGGCGCCGGTGCCCCTGCTGTGCGTCGACCGGCTGCCCGCCGCGCCCTCCGCGGGCGCCGAGCTGCCGCCCGACCCCGACCTCCACGAGGTCGCGTACCTCCAGTACACCTCGGGCTCCACCCGGGTGCCGGCCGGCGTGATGATCACCCATGGGAACGTGGTGGCCAACGCCCGCCAGGCCGTGGACGCCTACTGGGAGCCGGGCACGTGCGTGAGCTGGCTGCCGCTGTTCCACGACATGGGGCTCGTGCTCAGCGTGGCCGCGCCGGTGGTGGGGGGCCTGCCGTCCGTCCTGATGGACCCGATCTCCTTCCTTGAGCAGCCGGTCCGGTGGCTGCGGCTGCTCGGCGCGTACCCCGCGACGGTCGGCGCGGCGCCGAACTTCGCGTACGACTACTGCGCCTCGCGGATCGACCCGCAGGAGGCCGCTGTCCTGCGGCTGGACCGGGTGCACGCGCTCATCAACGGCGCCGAGCCGATCCGCCCGGGCACGCTGGAGCGCTTCCAGGAGGCGTTCGCCGACGCCGGGCTGCGGCCCGAGGCGATGTGCCCCTCCTACGGGCTCGCCGAGGCGACCGTGTTCGTCACCACCGACCCGCAGGACGTGCCGGTCAGGACGGTGGTCTGCGACCGCGCCGCGCTGGGCGAGGGCCGTATCGTGGCCGCGGACGCCGGGGACGGGTCCGCCACGGCCCTGGTGGCCTGCGGCGCCCCGGTCGGGCAGGAGCTGCGCGTCGTCTCCCCCGAGGACGGCACGCCGCTGCCCGAGGGCGTGGTCGGCGAGATCCTGCTGCGCGGCCCCAACATCGGCCTGGGCTACTGGAAGCGGCCCGAGGCGTCGACCGAGACGTTCGGCGCGCGCGTGCCCGGCGAGGGCGACGAGCCGTGGCTGCGCACCGGCGACCTCGGCGCGATGCACGAGGGGCGGCTGCTGGTGACCGGGCGGCTGAAGGACCTGGTGATCGCGGACGGCCGCAACCACTACCCGCAGGACATCGAGGAGACCATCCAGTCGGGAGTGGACAGCGTGCGCCGCGACCGGCTGGCCGTGTTCTCCGTGCCCGGCGGCGCGGGCGGCGAGGAGGAGCAGGTGATCGCCGTCGCCGAGTACCGTCGGGACGTGACGCCCACCGACGCGCTGCGCGTCGAGGCCGACTCGGTGGCCCGCGCGCGCGTGTCGGCCGAGCACGGGCTGCGCCTGTCCCGGGTGCTGCTGGTGCCGCCCGGGTCGGTGCCGCGCACCTCCAGCGGCAAGGTGTCCCGCAGCGCGTGCCGGGCCCGGTACCTGGACGGCGGTTTCGGCGGGGAGTCCGGCGGGGAAGCGGAGGGTCGATGAAGGGCACGGCTGATCTGACCGACCTCGTGCGCCGCACGCTGGTCGACCGGCTCCAGGAGTGGTACGGGCTGGACCGGGGCGAGATCACCGACGACAGGCCGTTCGCCGAGCTGGGCCTGACCTCCCGTCACGCCGTGTCGCTGGCCGCGGAGCTGAGCACCCTGGTCGAGGTGCCGCTGCCGGCCACCCTGCTGTGGGAGGCGCCCACCATCGAGCGGCTGGCGCAGCTCGTCAACGGGCTCAACGGGACGGACACGGCGAGAAACCCTCTGGACACGGTGGACGCCAAGGCCGCGGCCGGGGACGCCGACCGGCCGTCCGGCAGCGCCCTCACGCCCGTCGCCGTCATCGGCGTCGGTTGCCGGCTGCCGGGCGGCGTCACCTCCGCGGCGGGTTTCTGGGAGCTGCTGACCGGCGGTCAGGACGCGGTCGGCACCCTGCCGGAGGGCCGCTGGGACGGGTTCGCGGACCCCGGCAGCGAGGAGCTGCGGGAGGTGAGCCGGCACGGCGCGTACCTGGCGGACGTCGCCGGGTTCGACGCGGAGTTCTTCGGCATCGCCCCGCACGAGGCGGTGGCCATGGACCCGCAGCAGCGGCTTCTGCTGGAGGTCACCCGGGAGAGCCTGGACCACGCCGCGGTGCCCGCGGGCGCGCTGGCCGGGACCCGCACGGGCGTGTTCGTGGGGATCAGCGGCAACGAGTACGCCCAGCTGACCACCGCGGCCCTGGGCCGGGTGGACGCGTGGACGCCGCCCGGCGCGGCGCTGAGCATCGCCGCGAACCGGCTGTCGTACGCCCTGGACCTGCGCGGGCCGAGCCTGGCGGTCGACACGGCCTGCTCCTCGTCGCTGGTGGCCGTGCACCAGGCGGTGCGCTCCCTGGCGTCCGGCGAGTGCGACACGGCGCTGGCCGGCGGGGTGAACGTCCTGCTGTCGCCCGCGCTGACGCTGGCCTTCCAGCGGGCGGGCGCCACCGCGGCCGACGGCCGCTGCAAGACCTTCGACGCGGCGGCCGACGGCATGGTCCGCGGCGAGGGCTGCGCCGTGGTGGTCCTCAAGCGGCTGGTGGACGCCGAGCGGGACGGCGACCGGGTGCTGGCGGTCATCCGCTCCACGGCCGTCAACTCCGACGGCCGCTCCAACGGGCTGCTGGCGCCCAACGCCGAGGCGCAGCGGGCCCTGCTGGAGCAGGCGCACCTGGAGCAGGGCCCGGTGGCGCCCGCCGACGTGGACTACGTCGAGGCGCACGGCACCGGCACGGCCCTGGGCGACCCCATCGAGGCGGGCGCGCTCGGCGCGGTGCTCGGGCGGGGCCGCGACCCCGAACAGCCGCTGCTGGTGGGGTCGGTGAAGACCAACCTGGGCCACCTGGAGGCCGCGGCGGGCGTCACGGGCCTGGTCAAGACGGTGCTGGCGCTGCACCACGGGGAGATTCCGGCGCAGCTGCACTTCACCGAGCCGAGCCCGCACATCGACTTCGACGGCCTGGCGCTGCGGGTCGTCGCCGATCCCGAGCCGTGGCCGCGCTACTCGGGCACGGCCACCGCGGGGGTGTCCGCGTTCGGCTTCGGCGGCACCAACGCGCACGTGGTGCTCCAGGAGCACCGGCCGCTGCCCCGGCGGGGCCGCCCGGAGGGCGGGGCGCGCGGCGCGGCGGGCCGACAGCCGGCCCGTACGCCGGTGGTGGCCCTGCTGGACGCGCCGGCCGAGGACCGGCTGCGCGAGGACGCCGGCGACCTGGCCCGGTGGCTGGCCTCGCCGCGGGCGCGGGCGGCGCGCGCCGAGGACGTGGCCCGTACCCTGGCGGGCCGTACCGGCAAGGGCCGGCACCGGGCCGCGGTCGTCGCGAGCGGCACCGCGGAGCTGGCCGACGCGTGGGCGCACCTGGCCGAGGGCCGCCCGCACCCGAACGTGATCACCGGTGACGGGCGCGGCACGCGCGGCGGCCCGGGGCCGGTGTGGGTGTTCTCCGGGTACGGCTCCCAGTGGCCGGGCATGGCGCGCGGCCTGCTGGAGACGGAGCCGGTGTTCGCCGAGGCCCTGGACGCGCTGGAGCCGCTGGTGCTCGCCCACGCGGGCCTGTCGCTCCGCGCCCACCTGCGGCCCGACGCGGAGCTGGCGGTGCCGTCGGTGGTGCAGCCGGTGCTGTTCGGCGTGCAGGTGGCGCTGGCCGAGCTGTGGCGCGCGTACGGCTTCCGGCCGGGCGCGGTCATCGGGCACTCGATGGGCGAGGTGGCCGCGGCCGTGGTGGCCGGGGCGATCGACGCGGAGACCGGCGCGCGGATCATCGCCGTACGCTCCCGGCTGCTGGACGGCCTGTCCGGCGGCGCGATGGCGGTGGTCGAACGGCCGGCGGAGTGGATCCGCGCGCTGTCGGCGCGGCTGCCGAGCCTTCAGGTGGCGGTGCACGCCTCGCCCGTGCAGAGCGTGGTCACCGGGTCGGCCGCGGACATCGACGCGCTCATCGCCCAGGTCTCCGAGGAGGGCGGTCTTGCCCGCTCGCTGCACGTGGTCGCCGCCGGCCACTCGCCGGCGATCGACCCGCTGCTCGGCCCGGTGACCAAGGAGCTGGGCAGCGTCCCGTACGCGGCGCCCGGCTGCCGGTTCTACACCACGGTGCTGGACTCGCCGTACGACGCCCGGCACTTCGACGTCGGCTACTGGGCGGCCAACCTGCGCCGTCCGGTCCGCTTCACGCAGGCCGTGGCCGCCGCCGCGCAGGACGGCCACCGGGTGTTCGTGGAGGTCTCCCCGCACCCCACGCAGCTGCACCCGCTCACCGAGACGCTGCGCGCGGCGGGCGTGGACGACGCGCTGGTGCTGCCGACCCTGCGGCGCGGCGCGGACGACGCGGTGGCCTTCCGGTCGTCGCTGGCCTCGCTGCTGGTGCACGGCGCCGCCGCGCCGCCCCGGGACCTGCACCCGGACGGCCGGGTGGTCGACCTGCCGGGGCCGCGCTGGCGGCACACGCGGTACTGGGCGGCGGACGGCGCGGCCGCGCCCCGGTACGCCGCGCCGGCGGCGCCGCGCGCGGCCGAGGCGCCGGACCCGGCCGGCGGGGCGCGCGAGTCCGGTCCGCTGACCACGGTGGACCGGCTGCGGGCGGTCGTGGCCGAGGTCATGGGCTACCGGCCCGACCGCATCGACCCCGACACCCCGCTGACCGAGCTGGGTCTGGACTCCCTGATGGCCGCCCGCATCCTGGCCGCCGTCCAGGCCGAGTTCGGCACGGCGATCGAGCCGCGGGTGCTGCTGCGGCACGGCACGGTCTCCGCGGTGGTGGCCCTGCTGGACGGCCGCGAGGCCGGGCCGGGCGAGCGGGCCGCGTCGGCGGGCGGCGTGCTGCCCCGGGACGCGGCGGAGCGGCTGGTCGCGCACGCCTGGGAGGCCGTCACCGGCGCGCCGCCGTCCGGGGTGGAGGACGACCTGGGCCTGGCCGGACGGGATCCGGAGTTCCTGGAGCGGTTCGCGGCGGTGCTCGGCGAGCGGGCCGGGCAGCAGGTCGCGGTGGCCGACCTGACCGGAGGGCCGGGCACGGTCGCCGGGATCGCCGCCGTGGTGCGGCCGGGCCTGGAGGAGCCGGTCAGCGGCCCGCTGCGCACTCTCCGGGCGGAGGGCTCCCGCCCGCCGCTGTTCCTGATCCACCCGGCGGGCGGCTCGGCGGCCGTCTACCGGGGCCTGGCCGACCGGCTCGGCGCCGACCAGCCCGTTGTCGGCCTGGAGCGGCTGCCGGAGCTGACCGAGGTGTCCGAGCGGGCGGCGGCGTACGCGCGCCTGGTCCGCGAGGCCAGCCCGGCCGGGCCGTGGGCCGTGGGCGGCTGGTCCTACGGCGGGGTGGTGGCGCAGGAGACCGCGCGCCTGCTGGCCGGGCACGGCACGGTCACGTCCCTGGTGCTGGTCGACAGCGTGCTGCCGCTGCCCGCGCCCGAGCTGTCGCCGCTGGAGGAGGTCAGGCGGCGGTTCGCGGCGTTCGCCGAGTACGTGGAGCGCACCTACGGCAGCCCGCTGCCCATCCCGTACGAGCAGCTGGCCGCGCTGGCCGACGCCGAGCAGATCGAGCTGGTCATCAAGGCCCTGGAGCACGCGGTGGACCTGCCTCCGGCGGTGCTGGAGCACCAGCGCACCTCCTACCTGGACCTGCGCAGCGGCGAGCGGCACACCCCGCGCCCGTACGGCGGCCGGACGCTGCTGTACCGGGCCACCGAGGCGGCCCCGCACACCGTGCGGGACACGCGCTACGAGCGGGACGACGCGGCGCTGGGCTGGGACGCCTACTGCCCGGACCTGACCGTCGCGCCGCTGCCCGGCCACCACCTGTCGCTGCTCGACCCGCCCGTGGTCGACCTCCTCGCCGAACTGCTCGTCCGCGACCTCGCGGCGGGCTGACCGGCGGCCCGCGTCCGTACCCGCTCACCTGGACAACGAGGACACCCCATGTCTGGAAGCCACCGAAGAGAACGCTTCGCCGCCACGCCACGCGCGGCCCTGACCGGCGCGGCCGTGGTCGCGGCCGCCGCCATGCTGGTCTGCACGCCCGGCGCGCTGGCGACCACGGCCGCACCGGCCACCGTCACCGCCCCGGGCGCCACCGCCGACGACGGCGCCCGCGTCGTCTCGGAGAAGTGGCTGGACGACCGGACCGTCGACCTGAAGATCGACTCTCCGGCCGCCAAGGCGGAGATGCCGGTGCGGCTGCTGCTGCCGCGCGGCTGGTCGAAGGACGCGACCCGCACCTGGCCGGTGCTCTACCTGCTCCAGGGCGCACACGACGACTACACGTCGTGGACCCGGGAGACGGACATCGAGGAGTTCACGGCCGACAAGGACGTCATCACCGTGCTGCCGTCGGCCGGTCCCACCGGCATCGTCACCGACTGGTGGAACAACGGCCCGAACTATGAGAAGTTCCAGGTCGACGAGTTGTGGCAGATCCTGCGCGGCGGCTACCGCGCGGGCGACAAGCGGGTCGTGGCGGGCATCTCCACCGGCGGCTACGGGGCCGTCGCCTTGGCCGCCCGCCGCCCGGGCTCGTTCGCGGCGGCCGCCTCCTACAGCGGCATCCTCAGCACGCTGGACCCGGGCCTGCCCCAGCTGATCAGCCTGCTGGTGCAGCGGGAGAACCTGCCCGGCGACAGCCTGTGGGGCAACGTCGTCTTCAACTGGTCCAACTGGCAGGCGCACAACCCGTTCGCGCTGGCCTCGAAGCTGCGCGGCACGCCGCTGTACATCTCCCAGGGCAGCGGGGTGTCCATGGAGGGCGACCCGCTCGACGCCAAGGTGATCGAGAGCACCCTGTGGATCCAGGCGCACACCTTCGCGCTGCGCCTGGCGACCCTGGGCGTACCCGTCACGACGCACTTCTACCTGGGCGCCGCGCACGCCTGGAACTACTGGCAGCGGGAGTTCAAGGCGTCCTGGCCGATGCTGGCCAAGGGCCTGGGCGTGCCCGCCTGACCGTACGTCCGCGTCAGCGGGTCCCGGGCCGTACGCACCGCGGGGGCGTACGGCCCGTACGCCGCCGCGTTTCCGCGCGCGGCGGCGTACGGGCTGCCGGGGGCGTGCGCGTCAGAAGGCCGCGGTGGGCGCGGCGGGCGCGCTGGACGCCGCGAACGGGACCTCGGCGGGCGCCTGCGCCCGGCCGGCGCCGGCCGGGTGGCGCCACAGGCCGCGCTCGCGCAGCAGCGGCAGCACGCCCTCGCCGAACCAGTACGCCTCCTCCACGTGCGGGTGCCCGGACAGCACGAACTCGTCGATGCCCAGCCGGTGGTACTCGACGATGCGCTCGGCGACCTCGGCGTGGCTGCCGACGAGCGCGGTGCCCGCGCCGCCGCGCACCAGGCCGATGCCGGCCCACAGGTTCGGGGAGACCTCCAGGTCGTCGGCGCTGCCGCCGTGCAGGGCGAGCATCCGGCGCTGGCCCTCGGACTCGCTGCGGGACAGGCCCGCCTGGATGGCCCGCACGGCCTGAGGGTCGAAGCCCGCCAGCAGCCGCCGCGCCTCGGCCCACGCCTGTTCGGCGGTGTCCCGGGTGATGACGTGCAGCCGGATGCCGAAGCGCGGGGTGCGGCCCTCCAGCGCGGCCAGCGCGCGCACCCACTCGACCTTCCGCTGCACCTGGGCGGGCGGCTCGCCCCAGGTGAGGTAGACGTCGGCGTGCCGGGCGGCGATGTTCCCGGCCGCGGGCGAGGAGCCGCCGAAGTAGATCTCGGGTGCCGGGTCGGGCACTCGGGCCAGCTTCGCGCCCTCCACGCGCACGTGCTCGCCGGCCAGGCCCACCGTGCGGCCCTCCCACAGCCCGCGGACGACCTCCAGGAACTCGCCGGTGCGCGCGTAGCGGGCGTCCTTGTCGAGGAAGTCGCCGTATGCGCGCTGCTCGTGGCTCTCGCCGCCGGTGACCACGTTGAGCAGCAGCCGGCCGCCGCTGTGCCGCTGGAAGGTGGCGGCCATCTGCGCGGCCAGGGTGGGCGAGACAAGGCCGGGCCGGAAGGCGACGAGGAACTTCAGCCGCTCGGTCTCCCGGGCCAGCATGGCCGTGGTCAGCCAGGCGTCCTCGCACCAGGCGCCCGTGGGGGTGAGCGCGCCGGCGAAGCCCAGGTCCTCGGCGGCGCGGGCGATCTGGGTCAGGTAGCCGAGGGTCGCCGGCCGGTCGCCGCCCGCCGTGCCGACGGCCGTGCCGTGGCCGCCGCCGACGACCGAGCGGCTGTCGCCGTAGGTGGGCAGGAACCAGTGGAAGGTGAGGGGCACGGTGGGGTCGGCCTTTCGTCGGGGCCCTCGGGGCCGCGGGGTCGGTCGGCTTCGGTCGCGGGCGCGTCGGTCACAGCAGGCCGTGGCGGGGCGGCCGGGTGCCGTTGAGCACGTAGCGGCCCACGTGCTGGACCTTCCACCGGGCCGGGTCGTGCAGGGTGTGGGTGCGCGCGTCCCGCCAGTGCCGGTGCAGGTTCAGACCGCGCAGCGCGGAGCGGGTGCCGGCGACCTCGAACAGCGCGCCGCCCAGGGTCACGGCCGTCTCGCCGGCGAACGCCTTGGCCGCGGCGACCGCGACGGACGCCTCGGCGGCGGTGTCGTCGGTCAGGTCCGCGCGGGCGGCGTCCACGGCGCGGGCGGCGTCGCGCAGCAGCGCCTCGGCGGCGCGGACCTGGATGGCCAGCTCGCCGAACCGCTGGATCAGCAGCGGATCCTCGGCCGCGGTGTCCACGCCGCTCTCGAACCAGGGGCGGCTCTTGGTGCGGACGAAGGCGGCGGCCTCGGCGAGCGCCCCGGCGGCGATGCCGGTGTCGATCGCGGTGTGCAGCAGCTGGGCCACGGCGCCGTGCAGCTGGGGCCCGCGGAAGGTGAGGTGGTGCGGCACGACGCGGTCGGCGGGTACGGGCACGGCGTCCAGCCGGACGGTGCCGCTGGCGGTGGTGCGCTGGCCCATGCCGTCCCAGTCGTCGGTGACGGTCAGACCGGGCGCGTCCCTCGGCACGTACGCCACGTGCAGCTCGCCGTCTCCGGCGCGCGCCAGCACCGGTATCCAGTGGGCGAACAGCGCGCCGGTGGCGTAGTGCTTGAGGCCGGTGAGCAGGTGGCCGCCGTCCGGGGCGGGGTCCAGGCGGGTGCGGATGTCCTGCACGTGCCGGGTGCCCGCCTCGGACTGGGCGTTGCCCAGCCGCCGCCCGGCCAGGACCTCGCGGAAGAAGAACTCCCGCTGCCGCGCGGTGCCCTGGGCGCGCAGCACGCCCACGTACACGAAGTGGCTCTGCGGGATCTGCGCGAGGCTGGCGTCGGCGGAGGCCAGCAGGCGGAAGACCTCGGCGAGGGTGGCGGCGGTGACGTCGGCGCCGCCGTGCTCGGCGGGCACGGTGACGGCCAGCAGCCCGGAGGCCGACAGGCGCTCCACCTCGGCGTGCGGCAGCCGCCGCTCGGCGTCCCGCTCGGCCGCCCCGGCGCGGAACTCGTCGGCCAGCCGGGCCGCCACGGCCAGCGCCTCCGCGTCGTCGGCGATCACATGGGCGGGGGCGGCCCGGGCGGGCTCGGGGCGGGTGGGGGCGGTCATGCTGCGGGCTCCTGCGGTGCGGACGGCGGCTGCTTGCGGACGGTTCTACGGGCCGGGGGGCCGGACGGAATCACGGGTCTTCGGGCGGGGTTGCCGGGGGCCCTCGGGCGCCCCCGGCGGGGGCGGCCGGTCGCTCAGCCGGCGGCGGCGAGCAGGGACGTACGCCCGAGGGCGACGGAGAACTGGTCGACGGCCTGGGTCAGGGCCTCCGCGGCGGCGGGCGCGACGTCGACGGTGCCGTCGGGCCGGAGCGCGATGTCGGTGTCCAGCGTGAACCAGCCCTGCACGATGTGCGCCGCGCCCATCGAGGACAGCACCGGGCGCAGCGCGTAGTCGATGGACAGCACGTGGGCGGTGGTGCCGCCGGTGGCCAGCGGGAGCACGGTCTTGCCGGTGAGCGCGTACTGCGGCAGGAGGTCCAGCAGGGACTTCAGCAGGCCGGAGTAGGCGGCCTTGTACACGGGGGTGCCGATGACGAGGCCGTCGGCCCGCCGCACCAGGTCGGCGGCGGCGGCGATCGCCGGGTGCCGGACGTCCGCGCCGAGCAGCGCCTCGGCGGGCAGGGCGCGGACGTCCAGGGGCACCACCTCGTGGCCCTGGGCGGTGAGCCGGGCGTCGAGGTGGCGCAGCAGCCCGGTGGTGCGGGAGGCCGCGGACGGGCTTCCGGAGACGGACAGGATGGTGGCCATGGGGAGTCCTTCGGTGCTTCGGCGGCGGGGGTGCGGTGGGGGGCGCGGGGCCGGGGCTTCGGCCGCGGGTGGGCCAGGGCCGTCAGACGGCGGCGGGTTCGGCCGCCGCGGGCTGCGCCGCCTCCAGCTCCCGTACGAGCGGCAGCACGCGCTTGCCGAAGTACTCGACCTCCTCCAGGTAGTGCAGGAAGCCGAGGAGGAACAGGTCGACGCCGAGCCGCTTGTAGGCGACGATGCGCTCCGCGATCTGCTCGGGGGTGCCGATCAGGCCGGTGCGGAACCCGTCGTTGTACTGCACCAGGTCCTCGAAGGAGGAGTCCTGCCACATGCCCTTGCCGTCGGCGGTGGACTGGCCGGCCTGCTGGGCGGCGGCGCCGAAGCCGTGGACGGCCTCGGTGTCGGCCTTGGCGACGATCTCGCGCAGCGTCTCGCGGGCCTCGGCCTCGGTGTCGCGGGCGATCAGGAAGCCGTTGAGGCCGAAGCGGGGGGCGGTGCGGCCGGCCCGGGCGGCGGCGGCGCGCACGTCGCGGACCTGCTCGGTGACCCCGTCGAAGTCCTTGCCGTTGCTGAAGTACCAGTCGGAGACCCGCCCGGCCATCTCCCGGGCCGCGGTGGAGTTGCCGCCCTGGAAGATCTCCGGGTGCGGGCGGCCGGGGCCGGCCAGCGGCTTGGGCTTGAGGGTGAAGTCGCGGACCCGGTAGAAGTCGCCGGCGAGTTCCGCGTGGTCCTCGGTCCAGATGGCGCGCAGCGCGCGGATGAACTCCTCCGAGCGCCGGTAGCGCTCGTCGTGCTCCAGCCACGGCTCGCCGAGGGCGGTGAACTCGCCCTTGAACCAGCCGCTGACGACGTTCACCGCGAACCGGCCCCCGGACAGGTGGTCGGCGGTCGCGCCCAGCTTGGCCAGCACGCCGGGGTGCCACAGGCCGGGGTGGACGGCCGCGATGACCTTCAGCCGCTGGGTGGCCAGCAGCAGGGCGAGGCTGAAGCTGGTCGACTCGTGCTGGTACTCGGCGCCGTAGCTGGCCATGTAGCGGACCTGGCTGAGGGCGTAGTCGAAGCCGCTGTTCTCGGCGAGGACGGCGAGTTCGCGGTTGTAGTCGTAGCCCCAGTCGGTGCGCTGCTCGATGGTGCTGGTGACCAGGCCGCCGCTGACGTTCGGCACCCAATAGGCGAAACGTACGGGGTCGGTGGAGGCGTCGGAGGCGGGCACGACGGACATGGATGAACTCCGGAAGGCGTGAGAAGGCCGCGAGAAGGGCGGGACGGAGCCGTTTTCCTCTTCCGGTTTCCGCGTCTCCCACTCGGGGTCCGGGTTTTTCCGGGCGCGCGGCGGGGATCGTCCGTCCCGGCCCGGGAAACGGGCGGGACGGCGGAAAGGAAAAGCGGCGGCGGTTCGCGGGCTGCGGGCCCGCGAGAGGCTTCACGTGTGACGGCGCCGGTCGCGGCGGGTTCGCGGAAATCATCGGGCTGCGGGCCGTGGCCGCGCTTTCGGCTCTGGTCGAGAGCCGGTCACAGCGCGAGGGGAAAAGGCGTACGGGAAATGACTGCCCGTCAGTGGCCGCGGCAACAGAAGGCGCTTGAGACACGCGCGAGATCGACGTAACGCCGCCTCGTCAGGTCAAGTCGCATCTTCATGCCACCGATGGAAGCAGGGGGCCGAGCGGACCGTCAAGGAAAGGAGATGGGAATCTCGCATTCCGGAACGTGCCGGGGCGCTGTTGCCGCGCGCCTGACGGGCGCCGCCGGGTCGCGCGCCGGGCGCCGGACGCGCCCGCCGATCAGGTGCCCGGGGCCGGGCGCGCGCCCGGCGGAGACGGTCCGTACGGGTCCGCGGAAGACGCGACGTGGAACGCGCCGAGCGGAATGCGGCGGGCGGCGGAGGCGGACCGACGACGGCGGGCCGCGGAAGGCGGGCAGCAGAAGGCGGGCCGCTACTCCAGCGCGTCGATGTTCGCCCGCTCGTCGGGGTCCGGCTCCGCCTCGGGGTCGAGGAACGCCTCCAGGCACTCCACGGCCACGTCCGGGGCGAGCCGCTTGAGGCTCATGGCGATCACGTTGGCGTCGTTCCAGCGGCGGGCGCCCCGGGCGATCCACGGCTCCCACGCCAGGGCGGCCCGCGCGCCGGGCACCTTGTTCGCCGCGATCGACACGCCCGTACCGGTCCAGCACATCACCACGCCCAGGTCCGCCTCGCCCGCCGCGACCGCCCGGGCCACGCCCTGGCCGATGGCCGGCCACTGGCCGCCGCCGTCGACCACGACCACCTCGCCGCGCTCCCGCAGGTGCGCGAGGACGGCCTGGGTGGTGGCGTTCTCGTCGTCCGCGCCGAAGGCGTACCGCATGGCCCGCTCCTTGTCTCCGGGTCCGGCTCGCCGGACGGGTGCCGGTCCCACCGTAGTCCCGCGCGGGACCCCGTGACGCGATCGCCCGTGCGTTCGTTGTCTGTGCGTACGTTCCGACGACGG
This sequence comes from Streptomyces sp. B1866, assembly GCF_031932565.1. Lineage (NCBI taxonomy): Bacteria > Bacillati > Actinomycetota > Actinomycetes > Kitasatosporales > Streptomycetaceae > Streptomyces > Streptomyces sp. B1866. Next base: position 18,510 of record NZ_JAVSCF010000019.1, on the reverse strand, counting down.
GATGGCCCACGGGCCACCGGGGCGCGGCGGAACCGTCGGGCCCACCGGCACAACCAGGAGGCGTGATGAAACGGTTCTGGCGGCGCCCGGAGGCGGCCGAGTCCGCGGTGTCCGACAGCGAGCGGATCCTGTTCGGCGGGCCGCTGCGCTACGACATGGGCTGGTCCGACCACGAGTACGCGACGCTGGATCTGACCGTCTCCTCGGCGCTGCGCTCCCTGCCGGGGCTGGTCGGCCGGACGGTGCGGCTGGCCTGGCAGGCCGACCGGCGGGCGCTGGTGACGGTGGCGGTCGCCGAGGTCGGCCAGGGAATCGCCGAGGCGCTGGGCCTGCTCGCGGTCAACGCCGTTCTGGGGGCGATCCTGCCGTCCGGGGACCCGGCCGACCGGTTACGGGCCGCGCTGCCCGCGCTGGTCGCCGCGGCGCTGGTCGCGGTGGCGGCCGCCGTGCTGTCGTCGCTGTCCACCGCGGCGGCCGGCCGGCTGGAGCCGAAGGTCGAGCGACTGGCGACCGAGCGGTACCTGGAGGCTGCGACCCGGGTGGAGCTGGAGGCGGTGGAGGACGGGGAGTTCCGGCATCTGATCGATGTCGCGCAGTACGGGGCCGCCTCCGCGCGCCGCATGATCGGCGCGTGCGTGGCGGTGGTCAACGGCCTGCTCGCCCTGGTGGCCGCGGCGGGCGTGCTCACCGTCCTGCACCCGCTGCTGCTGCCGATGCTCGTGCTGATCGTGGCGCCTCGCGGCTGGGGCGCGATGCGCGTGGCCCAGCGGCGGTACGTGTCGATGATGCAGTGGGTGGAGCACGTGCGCGCCGGGCGGATGCTCGGCGGCATGCTCACCTCCCGCACCGCGGCGCAGGAGGTGCGGGTGCACGGGGCGGGCCGGTTCGTCCTGCACCACTACCGGCGCATGGCCGAGTGCGCCGAGGGCGAGCAGACCCGGCTGGCCCGCGACAAGGCGGCCACCGAACTGCTGGCGGCGGCGCTGTCCGGGGCGGCGGCCCTGGCCACGTACGCCACGCTGGCGGCGCTGATCCTCGGCGGGCGGATGGAGATCGCGGTGGCCGGGACGGCCGTGCTGGCCGTCCGCTCCGGCTCGACCAGCCTTGGCGGGTTGGTCATGTACCTCAACCAGCTCCACGAGGAGTCGCTGTACGTACGGGACCTGGACCGGTTCCTGGCCGCGGCGCGGGCCCGGGCGATCCCCGACGGCGGGCTCGACCTGGCCGGGCCGCCGCAGACGATCGCCCTGGACAGGGTGACCTTCCGCTACCCGGACCGGGCGGCGCCCGCGGTGTGCGAGGTGTCGATGTCCCTCCGCTCCGGCTCGGTGATCGCCCTCGTCGGGGAGAACGGCTCGGGCAAGAGCACGCTGGTCAAGCTGCTGGCCGGGCTGTACGTGCCGGATGCCGGCCGCATCCTGTGGGACGGCGTCGACATCGCCCGCGCCGACCGGCAGCAGGTGTTCGCGCACGTCAGCCTGCTGACCCAGGACTTCGAGCGGTGGCCGTTCACGGCGGGTACCAACATCCGCATCGGCGCGCCGGGCCGCCCGCCCGGCGCCGACGACGTGCGCGCCGCCGCGGCCTACTCGGGCGCGGACGAGATCATCGACGGGCTGCCGCGCGGCATGGACACGCTGCTGGCCCGGCAGTTCCGCGGCGCCTCGGACCTGTCCGGGGGCCAGTGGCAGAAGATCGGGCTGGCCCGCACGCACTACCGCGGCACGTCCCTGGTGATCGTGGACGAGCCGACCTCCGCCATGGACCCGGCCGCCGAGATCGCCTGCTTCGAGCGGATCCGGGCGCTGGCCGGGCCGGGCCGGGCGGTGGTGCTGGTCACGCACCGCATGGCCGCCGTCCAGCACGCCGACGCCATCTACGTGCTGCACCACGGCCGGCTGGTCGAGCACGGCAGCCACGCCGACCTGCTCGCCCTCGGGGGCCGGTACGCGGCCATGTACCGCATGCAGGCCGATCAGTACGCGACGGAGCCGTGCGCCGACGCGGCCGCGCTGCCCCGGCAGCCGGGCGGGGAGGCGCAGCGGCGCGGACGCGCGGACGCGGGGCGGCGCGCCGGGGGGTGAGGCGCGGGGCGTCGGCCGGCCGGAGCGGAGGAGGTCAGGGGGACGGTCCGGGCCAGGGGACGGCGGGGACGCCCGGGCGGCGGGCGCGAGGGCGCGGCGGCGGAGCTGGGCGCGCCGGGGCGGTCGGGACGGGGCGGTCGGGACGGTCGGGACGGGGCGGGGCGAGGAAGACCGTGGCGGTTTCCCGCCGTCCGCGCGTACCTTCGCCGCCGGGTGTGGTAGTCGAGATGCATGCCCGACAAGCCCGAGACGTCCTCCCGCTTCAGGCGCCACCGGACGGTGCCTGCCCGCCTGGGCCGCGCGTTCCACCGGTCCGCCGCGGGCCGCGGCTGGCGCCGGGGCAGCGACCTGGAGCTGTTGCACCGGTCGATGGGCTTCGCCGCGCTGGGGTTCCTGACCCTGGTGCCGCTGCTGATCGTGGTCGCCGCGGCCGACCCCGTGCACGGCAACGGCTTCCCCGAGTGGCTGGCCCGCGGGCTCGGCGTGTCGACCTCGTCCCGGGACGAGGTGGAACGGCTGTTCTCCCCGCCGCGGCAGGCCCTGGAGACGACGACGGCCTTCGGTCTGGCGACGCTCGCGTTCTTCGGCCTCCAGTTCGGCTCGGCGGTGCAGACCGGGTACGAGAAGGTCTGGGAGCTGTCCCCGGGCCGCTGGCACACCGTCTGGCGGCACCTGGTGTGGCTGGCCGCCCTGGTCGGCTTCCTGCTGGTGACGGCGCACATCGGGCCGGGGATCGCCCGGTTCCTGACCGCGGTCCCCTCGTCGGTGATGTTCTTCTGGTGGTCGCAGCGCGTGCTGCTCGGCGGGCGGATCGGCTGGGGCCCGCTGCTGCCGGGCGCGGTGCTCACGGTGGCCGGGCTGGTGGGGCTGCGGATATTCAGCCATCTGGTGTTCTCCCCGCTGATCGCCTCCAGCGCCGTCACCTACGGGTCCATCGGCACGGTCCTGGTCGTCCAGTCCTGGCTGGTGGGCGTCGGGTTCGTCGTCTTCGGCGGTGCGCTCCTCGGCCGCCTGCTGCACGAGGAGCGGCACGTGCCGGCGCAATGGCTGCGGCGCCTGAGAGGCCTTGAGGACGGGCCCGGCGCGGGACACCGGTCGGGCTCCGCGGGCGGCGGGCCCGGTCCGGAGGACGGGACAGCGGGTGGGACGGCCGAGGGGACGGCGAGTGGGACGACCGGCGGGACGGCCGCGGAGAACGGGTCCGGCGAGGTAGGCGGACCGGACCCGGGAGGCGGACCGGGTCCCGGCGGCGGTCAGCGGGCGGGGCGTGGCCGTATCCCGGGCGGTCGCAAGCGGCGCGGATGAGGCGCGTGCTCTGTCGGGTGTGTGCGCGCGGGTGTGTACCCGCTGTACGGGCGCCGGCGCGCGCGGACCGTTCCCGCGCCGGGCGCTTAGGCTGGAGGGACAGTCAGCGCGGGCGCCAGGTCCGGCTCGCGGTGGCCGGCGCCGCGCCCCCGCGACCGGCCGACCGCGCCCGCGCGGGCCGGCCGGACCGGTCGGCCCGGCTCGCGAACCCGGCTGACGGAGGACGGCCATGGCCGACCCGAAGGGCTTCCTCACCACACCGCCCCGGCTCCCTGGGCGCCGCCCCGTGCACGAGCGGGTGCGCGACTGGGACGAGGTGCCGGCGCCCGGCGCCCTGCTGCCCATCGTCGGCGCCCAGGCGGGGCGCTGCATGGACTGCGGCGTGCCGTTCTGCCACCACGGCTGCCCGCTGGGAAACCTCATCCCCGAGTGGAACACCCTGGTGTCCCGCGGGGACTTCCGGCGCGCCGCCGAGTGGCTGCACGCGACGAACAACTTCCCGGAGTTCACCGGCAGGCTCTGCCCGGCCCCCTGCGAGAGCGCGTGCGTCCTGGCCCTCAGCCGGCCCGCCGTGACGATCAAGAACGTGGAGCTGGCCATCGCCGACCGGGCGTGGCAGGAGGGGGACGTGCCGCCGCGCCCGCCGGCGCGGCGGACCGGCACGTCCGTGGCCGTCGTCGGCTCCGGCCCGGCCGGTCTGGCCGCGGCCCAGCAGCTCACCCGCGCGGGACACGCCGTGACGGTGTACGAGCGGGCGGACCGGGCGGGCGGCCTGCTGCGCTACGGCATCCCCGCGTTCAAGCTGGACAAGCGCCACCTGGACCGCCGTCTGGAGCAGATGCGGGCGGAGGGCACCGCGTTCGTCACGGGCGCCGCGGTGGGCACCGACCTGGACGCCGCCGAGCTGCGGGCGCGCTGCGACGCGGTCGTCGTGGCCGTCGGGGCGACGGCCTGGCGCGACCTGCCGGTGCCGGGCCGGGGGCTCGACGGCGTCCACCAGGCGATGGAGTACCTGCCGGCCGCCAACCGCGTCCAGGAGGGCGACTACGCCCGGCCGCCCCTCACGGCCGAGGGCAAGCGGGTGGTGATCGTCGGCGGCGGCGACACCGGCGCGGACTGCCTGGGCACCGCGCTGCGCCAGGGCGCGTCCGCCGTCACCCAGCTGGACATCCACCCCCGGCCGGGCGACCGGCGGCCGGACGGCGAGCCGTGGCCCGTGCACCCGAAGGTCTACCGGCTCTCCGCCGCCCACGAGGAGGCCGGGGAGCTGGGTTCGTCCCCGTACGCGGACGCGGACGCGCGGGTCTTCTCCGCGGCCACGCTCCGCTTCGAGGGGGACGGGACGCCCACGGGGCCGCGGGACGGTCGCGGGGGCGCGGGCCGGCCGGACGGCGCCGTACGGGCCCTGCGGCTGGCCGAGGCCGCGCCGGACGGAACGCCGGTGCCGGGCACCGAGCGGGTGATCCCGGCCGACCTGGTGCTGCTCGCCCTGGGCTTCCGCGGCCCGGAGCCGGACAGCGCCCTGGCCGACCCGCTGGGTCTGCGCCTGGACGAGCGGGGCGGCTTCGCGCGCGACGCCGCTTTCGGCGCGGGCGCCGACGGCGTGTTCGTGGCGGGGGACGCGGGCCGCGGCCAGTCGCTGATCGTGTGGGCGATCGCCGAGGGCCGCTCGGTGGCGGCGGCCGTGGACCGGTACCTGACGGGCTCCACGGCCCTCACCGGCCCGGTCACGCCCACCGACCGCCCGCTGTCGGCCTGACCGCACCCCGCCCGCGCGGACGGTCTCCCGCGCGTACGGACCGTACGGTCCCTTCCGGCCCGCGGTGCGCCAGGCGCGGGGGCGTGCGAGCTGGGCGCGGAGCGTGCGGCCCGGGCGCGGGGGCGTACGGCCCGGCCCGGCGCCGCACCCGGCGTCCGCGCGGGCGCCGATCCCGTAAATTCGTGGCGTCGTCAAGGACTCAACGATGCACCGGCCCCCGACCGCACGCCCGGCCCGCGCGCACCGCGCACCGCGTCGGCGTCCCGCGCGGGCGCGCCGGTCTGGAGGGCGAGGCATGACCCCTGAAACCCCACTCCCCCTGCGGGGCATCCGTGTCGTCGACTCGGCCACGCTGTTCGCCGGCCCGGTGATCGCCACCCTTCTGGGCGACTACGGGGCGGACGTCATCAAGGTCGAGCACCCGGACGGCGACACCCTGCGCTCGCTCGGCTGGGAGAAGGACGGCGTCTCGCTCTGGTGGGCGACCGTGAGCCGCAACAAGCGGGCGGTCACGCTCAAGCTGTCCGACGAGGAGGGCGCGGAGGCGATGCGGCGCCTGCTGGCCACCGCCGACGTCTACATAGAGAACTTCCGCACCGGCACCCTGGAGCGCTGGGGTCTGGGCTGGGACGTGCTGCACGAGCTGAACCCGAGGCTGGTGATGGTGCGCACCACCGGCTTCGGGCAGACCGGCCCGTACGCGCACCGGCCCGGCTTCGGCACCCTCGCCGAGGCGATGTCCGGCTACGCGCACATGAACGGCTTCCCCGACGGCCCGCCGACGCTGCCGCCGTTCGCGCTCGGCGACGGGGTGGCGGCGATGACCGGCGCGTTCGCCGTGATGACGGCGCTGTGGTGGCGCGAGAAGAGCGGCGAGGGCCAGATGATCGACCTGTCGATCTTCGAGCCGCTGTTCTGGATCCTCGGGCCGCAGGCGTCGGTGTACGACCAGCTGGGGGTGGTGCAGGGCCGGACGGGAAACCGGGCGCCGTTCACCGCGCCGCGCAACGCCTACCGGGCCCGCGACGGCGTGTGGCTGGGCGTGTCGGCCAGCGCGCAGTCCATCGCCGAGCGTGTGATGCGGCTGGTGGGCCGGGAGGACCTGGTGCGGCAGCCGTGGTTCGCCGACCACACCGGCCGCCTGAAGCACCAGGACGAGATCGACAAGCCGATCGAGGAGTGGATCGCCGCGCGGGACTCCCAGGAGGTCATCCGGGCGTTCGAGGAGGTGCACGCGGCGGTGGCGCCCGTGATGTCGGTGGCCGACATCTTCGCCGACCCGCAGTTCGCGGCCCGGGAGGCCATCACCACGGTGGACCACCCGCGGCTCGGCCCGCTGAAGATGCAGAACGTCGTGCCCCGGCTGACGGCGACCCCGGGCCGGATCCGGTGGTGCGGTCCGGAGCTGGGGTCGGGCAACCGGGAGATCCTGCAGGGCGAGCTGGGGTACACCGACGAACAGCTGGCCCGGATGGCCGAACGGGGCGTCGTCGCCCCCGGCCCGGCCCTCGCCGAGCCGACCGGGCCCGAGCCGCCGCGCGCCGAGCCGGCCGGACCCGGGCCGACCGCCCCGGTGCCGGTCGCCGAGCCCGGCGCGGTCGGCTTCGGGGCCCCGGGCGCGGAGGCACCGGACCCGGGCGTCGGGGTCCCCGCCGTGCCCGGTGCCCTCGGTGTCCCCGACCGGGTCGCGGCCGGCGGAGCCGACGGCGACGCGGTCGCGGCGGAGGGCGCGGAGGGTGCCGACGGCGGCCGGTGAGCGGCGGCGGCGCGCCGGGCGCCGCGGCCTCCGGTCGGACCTGCCGACCTGGCCCGGCTCCCGGCCCGGACGGCCGCCCCGACGCCCCGGCGGCGGCGACGGCGGCGGCGGTCATCAGGGCCGGGCCGGGAAAGGCCGCAAAGTGATCGAAAGAGGAAATGCGGCGATCACACCGCGGGCACAATCGCAGCATGGCCTCCTCCTGGTTGATCGCAGCCGCCGCGCTTCTCGGGTGCCGGACCTGCGGCTCCCCCGAACCGCACGGCGCCGACCGGGCCGCCTTGGAGCACGCGGCCGCGCTGCTGGCCGAGGCGCACGCCGAGGTCGAACGGGCGGACAACAAGGCCCAGATCCTGCTGGCCGCGGTGGGAGTGGCGGCCGGGGCACTGGCGGGCGGCGTGTTCGCCGGGTCCTGGTCGCCGTTCTCGCTGGGCCTGGCCGTGCAGTGGCTGTGGTGGCTCGGACTCGCCGTGGGCGCGGTCGGCACCGGTCTGCTGGCCGGTGCCGTCTACCCGCGGCCGCTGCGCCGTCACGGAGCCGACCCGGAGGCGCTGGTCGGCTACTTCGGCGACGCGCTGCACTTCCCGTCCGACGAGGAACTGGCCGACGCCGTGCGCAGGTCGGCCGCCTCCCGCCTGGAGTTGACGGTCAATCAGCTCCGCCAGGTGAGCACGATCGTGACGGTGAAGTACCGGGCGGTGGCGCGCGGCATGTGGTGCGTCGCCGCCGCCCTGGCGGGCTGCGGGGCCGCGATGCTCCTGGACCGCATCGGATGAACCCGTCCTGTGATGTGGTCGGCGGTCCGGCCGGAGCATACGGTCCAGCCCTCGGAAGGGACTTCAGGAGGGGCGGCGGCTCGCCGGCACGGCCCGCCCGCCCCTTCGCGGAACGGGGGGTGCGGAGAAATGGCGCCACGGGGATCTGCCGACGTCATTGACGACGAGGACCTGCTGGAGCGGTGCGTGCTGCACGGCGACCGGGCGGCCTTCGCCACCCTCGCCGGGCGCCACCGGGAACGGGTGCTGGGCGTGTGCCAGCTGGTCGTCGGGGGGCACACCGCCGTACAGGCGGCCGCGACGGCGGCACTTCGGGATGTGTGGCGGCTGCTGGAGGGCGGCGGCCCGGTGCCCTCGTCGGCCCGCGCGCTGTTCGTGCGCGGCGCGGTGCGGCGGGCCCTGGCCGCGGCGGACCAGGCTGGGGCCGGGGAGGCGGACGCGACCGCGACCGGCGCGGCCCTGCGGCGGCTGGCCCCGCGCGACCGGGCCGTGCTCGCGCTGTGCGACGTCGCCGGGCTGACGGCCGAGGAGGCCGCCGCGGCGCTGGGCGAGCCGCCACGGCAGGTCCGGGCCCGGGCCGTACGGGCCCGTCGAGAGCTCGCCGCACTGCTGGCCGCGAGCCCGCCCGCCCCGGGTCACTCCCAGCCGTCCCAGGACCCGTCGCCGTCCCCTGCCCCCGCGTCGTCTCCCTCCTCGTCGCCGTAGTCGTCGTCCAGATCCTCCAGCGCGTCGTCCAGCACGTCGGCCGGCTCTCCGCCCAGGCCGTCCCGGCCGCCGGGGTCGGCGGCGTGGTGACGGCCGGAGCCCGCGTCCCGGTGGCCGGAGGCCTGGCCGTCCGCGAGGTGGTGGTCGGACGCGTGGTCGGCAGGGGGGTGGTCGGCGTGGCGCTCCTCCGCGTTGTGCCCCAGCTCGGAGACGATGAACAGCCCTTCCACCGATCGCATCGCCACGTCCAGCTTCGGCGCACGGCGCCGCTCCCTTCCCGCGGGGGAACCGGCCGCCGCCGGGCCCTTCTGCGGGACGCCCGCCGGTGCCGGAGCCGGGGCGCCGGTCCGCTCGGCGGCCGGTGCCGGAGGGTCGGGGACGGGTGCGTCGATCCACGCGCGGGCGCTGAAGCCCTTGTCCGGGATGTCGACCAGCATCTCGCGGAATCCGGACGGGTCCAGGCCCGGATACCCGTGCCGCACGATCTCCTGGTAGATGTGGTCGGTGACCGCCGTGACCAGGTCCCGCTCGGGGGAGGCGCGCAGCGCGGCCTTGAGGGGGCCGGAGTTGAGGAAGCGGCACACCTCGATCACCTGGCCGCCCGCGAAACCGGTGGGCGCGACGTGCACGGTCCCCTCCCCCAGGGCCGCGCGCAGCCGGAGGCGGCCGGAGGCGTCCCGGCCCCGGTTGTCGATCTCCAGGGCCTCGCGCAGCCCGGTGAGCAGCCGGGGCACCACCCGGGTCTGCTCGATGTCCGCGCGCAGGACCAGCAGCATGCTGTCGCCGCCGTCCTGACGGCTGAACCACTCGGTCCCCGCGTTGTCGAAGGCGTGCTCCACGACGCGCAGCAGCCGCTCCTGGGCGCGGATCTGTTCGAGGTGCAGCCGCCGGCTGTAGGACTCGATGTCCACGGTGAACACCACGCGGGTGATGCCGGGAGGAACGAGGCTCATGACGTCTCCTGTCCGATCGCCGGGCCGCGCGGTGCGGCCCTCGGGAGCCGTGCCGGGCCTGCCCGGCACGGCTCGGGCGGGTCCGGTCCCGCCGGTGGCACGGTGCCGGTCCGGTACCCGCCGGGCCGCCGCCCGGTGGACCGCGGCCCGTGCCGCGTCCGGCCGGTCACCGGCCGGCCCCGTCCATCCAGTCCGCCCCGTCCGCGCCGTCCGGGACGGGCAGCTGCCGGTCGATCCGGTCCAGCAGGAGGTCGTAGCTGCGGCGCACCACGCGGGCCGCCTCGGCGACGGCCGGACCGCGGGCCGGGTCCAGGTCGACCGCGGCCCAGTACGCCTGGCGCTCCGCCGCGCGGGCCGTCAGCCCGGGCCGGGGAGCACCGGGCGGCAGGCCGAGCCGGGCGGCGGGGGCGAGCCCGTGCTCGCCGGTGACCCGCAGCACCTCGGCCAGCTCCGGCGGGGTCAGCGGCACGGCGCCGTCGTAGGCCGCGCGCAGCAGGGCCAGCTCGCGGAAGGCGTGCTCGGCGACCGCCAGCCCGGTCACCGCCCCGGCGGCCTCCCGGAGCCGCCACCGCGTGCGCGGGTCGCCGTCCGGGCCGGCCAGGTCGGCCAGGCCGCGGGCCTCGCGGAGGGCGGCGTCCAGCTTGACCACGTCGGCGCGGTTGCCGAAGTGCTCGGTGAGCAGGTCGCGGAAGCCCGCCACGCCGCTGCGGCGCAGCAGCTCGTCCCGCAGCGCCTCCCGGCCGGTCAGCCCGTCCCGGACCAGGCCGCAGGCCAGCACCAGGCCCCAGCCGCCGAAGCGGCGCAGCAGCCCGGCCCGGCGCTCCGCGGGCACGGGCAGGTCCGGGTAGGGGCGGGAGGCGAACAGCGGGCCCCGCCGCACCCGGGCCTCCAGCGCCTCGGGCGCCGTGCGGGACAGGACGGTCAGGTCCGCCACGTCCTGGTCCGTGCAGGCGGCCGCGCCGGCGGCCAGCAGGCCGGCCAGCGGGCGCAGCTCGAACAGCACCCGGCGGCCGCCCGCCGCCGCCATGATACGGTCGGCGACCCGCCGCCCCTCGGCCATCGGGTCGGGGCAGGCCGGCCAGTACAGCTCGGTCTTGGTCAGCGCCCCGACCGCGGTCAGCGGCCCGGCCGCCACCCCGGCGCCGGCGGTCTCCGCCAGCAGCAGTTCCTCGGACCGGGCCAGACCCGAGGCGAACACCATGACCAGGGCGTCGGCGCGGCTCGCGTGCTCCACGGTGGCGGTGTGCACGTCCCGGCCGGTCCGGCCGAGGAACCGCAGGGTTCGGGCCGAGTCCTCGCCCGCGTACGAGTCGAGGCCAGGGGTGTCGACGAGGTCGAAGCGGGCCAGCCACGCGTTGGGGCTGCCCATGTCGAGCCAGTCCACCGCACGCAACTCGGCGAGCCGGTCCGGGTCGTCGTGCGCGCGGGCCGCCAGCTCCCGCAGCCGCGCCGGGTCGGCGGGGCCGCTGGGCCGGCCGTCGCGGTAGTGCACGGTCAGCGTCTCCCGCGGGGCGTGGTGCAGCCGGGTGACGTTGAACGTCAGCTCCGTCACGCCCGTGGGGGCCCGGTCCTCGCCCAGCAGGGCGTTGACCAGGGTGGACTTGCCCGCGCTGACCCGGCCGACGACGGCGACCCGGAGTCTGGCGTCCAGCCCGGCGCGGATCTCGTCCAGCCGGCGCCGCGCCCGGGGGAACTCCGCCCGCGGCAGCAGCGCCTCCGCGCGGGCGAACGCGGCCTCGACGCGGCGCCGCAGCATCAGCCGCTCCCCGTGCCCGCGGCCGCCGAGCCCGCCCGCTCGTCGCGCGCGGTCTGCCCGGCCCCGGTCTGCCCGCCCTGGTCCGTCCCGTGCGCCGGGCCGGGCCGGGGGGTGCCGCCCGGCCTCGTCCACAGCTGGTCGGCCTCTTCCGCCAGCACCGCGACGCGCAGCCGCGTCGCTTCCAGGGCGGCGCCCTCCCGCTCCAGCTCCGCACGCCGGGCCAGCGCGTCGTGCTCGGTGGTGCGGCGGGCCTCCGCCAGCCGGTCCAGGGCCCGGGTGACGGTCTCCCGCTCCTGCGCGACCCGGCTTTCCAACTCGGCCACCACCGCGCGGCCCCACTCCTGGACCGCCTCGGCCACGGCCTCGTCCACGTGGCGCTCCTGGTCCTTGCGCAGCGGGGCCAGGGAGCGGCGCAGGGCCTCGCGCCGCGCGGACTGCTGCTCGCTCTCCAGCGTCCGGGTGGCGGTACGGTAGCCCGCCCCGGCGCCGAGTATGCCGCCGAGCGCCGAACCGATCCACCCGCCCATCTGCGCCCCGGCCGCGGTGCCCAGGCCCGGCGCCAGCACCGTGCCCACCAGGGCGCCCAGCACGGCGCCGCCCGTACCGCCCGCCGTACTACCCACGGCGAAGCCCACGCTGGAGCTGGTGGCCCTGCGCCGGTCCGCGTCCTGCCTGGCCTCCGGCTGAGCCACGGGCGGCAGCGTCGGCACGGGCGGGTCGGGCAGCCGGCCGATGCCGCCCGGGGCCAGGGTCAGGCCGTTGTAGGTGGAGAACTCCCGCACCACGCGGGCCGCCTCACGGGCCGCCAGCTCGTTGACCGCCCCCAGGGTCTGCACGGCGTGGGCGCTGAGCTCGGACACCAGCCGGTCGGGGTTGTCCAGGTAGCCGTCCTGATAGAGGTAGTCGGCGTTGACGTGCGCCCACACCTCACCCAGCGCGGTGCGGGCCTGGCGCTTCAGCCGCGTTTCCACACCGCTCAGCGCCGACCGCAGGTCCGCGCGCCAGCGCGAACCGCCGCCGTCCAGCTCGGCGATGCGGCGCTGCTGCCCGGCGTAGTCCGCGGTGAGCCGCTGGAGCTCCCGCTCCCGCTGGTCACCCAGGGCCGCTGCCTCCGCGCGCACCGGGCGCAGCAGCGACAGGGCGCACGCCTCCAGGTCGGTGAGGGCGCCGCCGAGAAGCAGCTTGGCGCGCCGCCGGGACAGGGCCGCCCACAGCGCCTCCTCCAGCGCGGGGAAGTTGCTCAGCTCCAGGTCCTCCGGGTCGCCGGAGGCCAGGTGGTCCAGCCTGGCGCGGCTGGAGACCGGCAGGACGGTCAGCTCGTCGGCGGGCAGTCCGGTGAGCCGGTGGAGCTTGTCGACGGTGTCGTGCAGCAGCGGCGTGTAGTCCGCCACCGCGTCCGTCTTGGTGAGGACGTAGATCTGCCCGTCGGTGTCCCCGGTGGTGCGGGCGCTGTCCATCGCCCGGCGCAGGAAGGCCAGTTCGCTGTCGGTCAGCGGCCGCAGCGCGTCGGTGACGAACAGCAGGGCGTCGGCCTGGGGCAGGAACGCGGCGGTGGCCGCGGTGTGCTCCTGGTACACGCCGCCCACGCCGGGGGTGTCCACCAGGGTCAGCCCGCCGGCCAGGCGGGGGTGGGGAACGCGCACCCGCACGGTGAGCGCCTGGCGGGCGTTGTCCGCGTTGCCCCGCTCGGTCGCGAAGTCCGCGATGCGCTCCCGGTCGATCTCCTCCTCCCGGACGGCGCCGTCCGCGTCCCGGGTGGTGACGGTGACGTGCTCGGCGGGGCCGTAGCCGACGGTGGTGACCACGCTGGTGGTGTAGTCGGTGCCCACCGGCAGCAGGCCGCGGACGTCGCCCAGCAGGGCGTTGAGCAGGCTGGACTTGCCGCGCTTGAACTCGCCGCAGACCACTACCGTCAGCGTGCCCCGGTCCAGGCGCTCGCGGGCGGCCTCCAGCCGGACCCGCGCCTCCTCGGCGCCCAGGCGCCGGGCCGCGTCGGTGAGCGGGGGGAACAGCTGCAGGACCTCCCGCCGGAGCCGGTCGAAGGCCTCCGCCCCGCCGCCCCCGCCACCGGGTCCCGGCCTGACGCCCGGTGAACCGGTATCCGGTGAACCGGTGTCGGACGATCGGGCCTCCGGGACACGGCCGGGCGCGGCTCCGGGCGGCGGGAGGTCCGCGCCGTCCTCGCCCTCGGGTGTCTCACCCTCGGGTGTCGCGTGGTCGAGCGTCTGGTCGTCGGGCGTCTCGTCGTCGGGGGCGGGGCCGTCCATCGCCTCGGTGAGCATGCGGGCCCAGCTCTCGTCGTCGATCCAGGGAGTGGCCGCCTCACGGAGCAGCGCGCGCAGGGTGCGCAGCGTCTCCGCGGGCACGGCCTCGTCCGGGTCGGTGTCGGGGAAGGCCGACATGTCGAGCCAGCGTCCACCGTCCATCACACGTCTCCTGCCTCGTCGTCGGAGCTGAGCAGCGCGACCAGAGCCTGTCTGGCCCGGGAGATCCGGCTTCTGACCGTGTTGAGCGGCACGGCGAGGATCTCGGCGATCTCGCCGTACTCGCAGTCGCAGCAGTCCCGCAGCACCACGGCCGCGCGGTAGTGCGGAGGGAGCAGCGCCAGGGCCTGCTGGACCGACAGCCGGTCCGTCACCCGGTCGCCGACGGACCTGACCGACTCCCTTTCCTGAGGCAGGCGCTCGGCGGGCAGCGGCCGACTGCCCCGCCGCCGCGCCTCGGCCAGCGCGGTGTTGGCGGCGATGCGGTACAGCCAGGTGGAGAACCGGGCGTCCCGGCGGAAGCCGGCCAGGCCCCGCCAGGCCCGCAGCAGCGTCTCCTGCACGGCGTCGCCGGCGTCGTCCGGGTCGCCGACGATGCGCAGGCACGTGGCCCGGACCATCGGTCCGTACCGGCCCAGGAGCGTGGCGAACGCCTCGTGGTCGCCGACCGCGCCGAGCAGGGCCAGGTCCTCGTCGCTGAGCGCGTCGGCGCCGGACTCCCCATACCCGGGCTCCCCGCCGGGAGGGCGCGCGCCGGCCCTGTCCGCGCCGGCCGGGCCGGTGCGGGGCGGGCCGGCCGCGCCCGGCGGCCCCTCTCCGGTGGGCGGGCCCGGCCGTGCCGGTCCGGTGCCGGGCATGGGTCCGGGCACGTCGCCGCCGGCGGGTGCGCCGCCCGTCGCGGCCGGCGCCCGCAGCGGTCCTGCGAGGTGTTTCGTCATGTCCCCCCCTGGGTCGGCCGGTGCCGGCCGTCACGCGATGAGCAGTTCCGCGTCGGCCGCCACGCTGAGGAGTTGCTCCTCAATGGCCGCGGTGATCTCCCTGCCGAGCCGTCCGCTGCCGTCGGACTGGAACTGCGCGGCCAGTTCCGCGGCCAGGACCCCCTCCTGGGCGGCGGCCTGCTCGCGCAGCTTGCGGACCATGGCCTGTTCGCCGCGGAGCCTGCGCAGCGGCAGCGGGATGTCCTTGTCCCCGATCTCCTCCATGATCTTCTCTTTCATCGTGCCCAGTCCGACGAAGACGGCGACGCCGGCGATGAGCACGGCGAACGGGCCGGTCGCCATGATGAGTGCCGCCCCGCTGCCGAAGAGGCTGGCGGCGACCACTCCGGACACGGCCACGGTGACCAGCGTGCTGAGGTTGTCCAGGACCTCGGTGGCCGCCGTGGTGTTGACGGCGACGCTCATGCCGCCCGCGCTCATCGTCACGTCGGGCAGGGCGAGCGCGGTCGGCTCCAGGTTCCACCGGCGGCAGATGACGGCCGTGTGCTGGGCCAGCTCCGTGCGCAGCTCGGACGTCCAGTCGGCGACGATCGGCTTGAGGGCGGCGCTGCCCTCACCGGTGAGCTCGGCGTTGACGCCGGAGACGATCCGGGCGCACATGTCGTCGACGGTGACGACGTGCCGCTCGCGCCAGGCCCGGAAGGCCGGTATGACGTGGTGGTCGGTCAGGCCGGAGGCGACGGCCTGACCCATCCCCTCGGCGAGCCGGGGCAGCCGCTCGGCGACGAGGTCGGCGACCGTGCCGGAGTCGACGAATCGACGGACGTCGTCACGGAAGCCCCGGGTGCGCTCCTCCGTACGGCCCGCCAGCGCCAGTCCGCGTGCGATGGCCGACTCCGGCTCCGTCCCCAGCACCACGCGCGCCCGGTCGGCCAGCTCCCGCGAGGTGTCCAGCACGAATCTCATCCGCGACGGCCCTCCGGTCAGCAGCACCAGGCTCGCCTCGCCGCCGACGCGCTCCAGCGCCCCGGCGAGGTCGCGCCGGTACGCCGCGCGCCAGGACAGGCCGCCGAGCGCGGGCTGCGGGGTGTCGAGCACGTGTTCCATGTCGGCCGGGGAGATCCGGATGGGCAGCTCGACGACGTCGCCGTCGGGGGTGAAGACCTCCTCCGTGGTGCGCACCCGGCTGTGCGGGTTGGCGGCGAAGTGCTCGGGGCTGGTGTTGAAGAACCGCTCCTTGAGTTTGCGGCAGGCCATCTCCAGCTGCCGCGCCGCGCTGCCCGTGGGGTCGGCCGCCAGCGCCGCGCGCAGCCGGCCGGCGTCGGGCGAGCGGTCGATCGCCAGCTCCAGCAGCGTCTTGTCGAGGAGGTGGGCGCCGAGCGCGACGTTGCCGTGGTCGACGGGCCGCTCCACGCCTCCGGCCACGTAGGTGTAGTCGGTGGTGGAGGAGCCGATGTCCACGATGAGCGTGGCGGCGGTGAGCGCGCCGCGGGTGAACGCGCCGGAGTCGGGCACGTCGCCGGAGTCGCGGGCGTACAGCAGGGCGGCCCGGGACTCGGGGACCAGCAGGACCCCGTCCGGCGTGCAGACTCCGGCCAGCAGCTCCCGGTATGCGGCGACCTGCTCCGTCGTCCAGCCGGAGGGATGGCCGAACACCCAGCGGACGGTGGCGTCCCTCCACACCCGCTCGTCCCGCACGTGCGCCACCACGCTCCGGGCGAACAGCTCCAAGGGCCGCCGCACCTGCTCCTGGTCGAGGTCGGGGCTCTTGAAGGCGGTGAACAGCTCGGCTCCCCGGGCCTCGACGGCGGCCTCCCCGACCAGCACCGCGCCGTCCTCCCGGCGCACCGCCACGGCCGTCACGTGCTGCTTGCGGTCCCCGCCCAGCGGCACGATCTCCGGTGGTGCGTTGCGGTCGCCGAGCGACGCGCTCTGCGGCCGTGAGCCCGCGTGGACCTTGGCGACCGCGGTGTCGCCGTGGCCGAGGTCGAACCCCAGGATGGTGATCGTCGTGCCGTCCGCCATGTCGTCCCCCCTGGAACCCATGCCGTCCCCCCTTGAACGCGTTGTCGTGTGTGATGCCTCGTCAGGTGTGCGGGCCGGCCGGTGCGGGCCGGACCCGGCCCCGGCGCAGGGTCCGGCTGTCTGCCGCCAGGTCCACCAGGGCGGGTGCGAGCGTCATGCCCGGCTCGCCCGGGCGGGCCCCCTCCACGAAGTCGAACCGGACGGGGTCGCCCGCCTCCGCGCCGTCGTCCGGGTCGTAGCGCAGGGTCTGGATGCCGTGGGCCAGCAGGGATTCCTCCAGGTCGGCGATGCGGCGCAGCGCGAAGCCCTCCCGTCCGCGGGCGCCGGCCGCCAGGACGTCGTGCAGCATGTCGATCAGCTCCCGGTCCTCGCTCCACGGCAGGGGCTCGGGCTCGGCGGGGCGGGGAATCGCCGCGTCGAGCACCTGGTCGGCCGCCTCCAGGGCGGCGCGCACGCTGTCGAGCACCTTGGCGACGCTCACCCGCATCGGTGCGGGGGCCGCCTCGGCGGGCGGGCCGTCCGCCTCCCGGCGCGGGCGCCTGCCTCTGGGCCGTCCGAACCAGGCCGCGCCGCCGGGCTCCGCCGCCGCGCCCGGCAGGGCGGCCGCCTGCCCGTCGCCGCCGGCGGGCGGGGGCGCGGAAGCGTCCGCGAGCGCGTACAGCGTCAGGCAGACCGCGGACTCGACCGCCTGCACGAAGGGTGCGACGGGCAGCGGGGTGCCGGGCGGTGGTGGCGCGCCGAGCGTCCCGGCCAGCGCGCGCGCCAGCTCCCGGGGCGCCGCGGTGGCATCCAGCCGGGCGCGCAGGGCGTCCAGGGCGCCGCCGAAGGCGGTCAGCAGGGGTGGGTGCGTCATGGTGGTGGCCTCACTGTCGTCCGTCGTCCGTCGTCCGTCGTCCGTCGTCCGTCGTCCGCCGCGGGCCCGGCGCCGCCGACGCGGTCAGCGCCCACACCGTCAGGCCCCGGTCGGTGCCGACGGCCAGGGTGTGCCCGTCCGGGGCGAAGGCCAGGGCCCGCACCACCGCGTCCGCCGCGAACTCCCGTACGTGGCCGCGGCTTCGGGTGTCCCACAGCCGCACGCGGCCGTCCTGCCCGCCTTCGGCCAGCAGCCGGCCGTCGGGGCTGAAGGCCAGGGCCGGGGCCGTGCCCCGGGCGGTGCGGGCCAGGGGGGCCGGGGCGCGGTCCGGCCCCGGCTGCCCGGCGGGCCGCCGCGGGCCCTGCCACAGCCACACCAGGGCGTCCTGGCCCTGGGCCGATCCGGCGTGGCCGCCGGGGCCGGAGGCGGCCAGCAGCAGGCCGTCCGCGCTGACCGCGGTCCGCTCCACCGGCGTGTCCAGGCGGATGTCCGCGAGGGGCCGGCCGGCGCCGCGGTCCCCGGCGGTGACGCGGGCCCAGGTGGTGACGCGGCCCTGCTCCCGGCGGATCCGGCTGACCGCCGTCAGCCCGCCGTCCCCGTCGAAGACGACGCCGCGCACCGCGCCCTCCTGGCGGAGCGCCACCTCGAAGGCAGGCTCTCCCCGGACCGCACCGGGGCCCTCCCCGGCCGCCGCGTCGCACGTCCGGACCGTTCCGTCCCCGGCGCCGACGGCCAGGGTGCGGCCGTCGGGGGCGAAGGCCAGGGCGAAGGCCGCCGTGTCCAGCTCCGCGCTCCACACCGCCTGCCCCCCGCGTGTGTCGGCCACCGTGATCCGTCCGTGCCCGTCGTTGACCGCCCAGGCGACCAGCGCCCCGTCCGGGCTGACCGCGAGGCCGTGCCCCCGCCCGCCGCCCGGCGGGGACAGGACGCGGGCCCCGGCGCGGGCGTCCACCGCCGTCACCGAGCCGTCGGCCGTGAGGGCGAACAGCGTCTCGCCCCGCGGGCTCCACGCCAGGGCCCGCACCTCGCCCTTGGCCTGGCCGGCCGCCCACTCGCCGGGGACCGGGCCGGGCAGCAGGTCGCCCGGGGCCGGCGGCCGGAGGGTGGTGACCAGCCAGTCGCCGTCGGCGACCCGGTCGCCCGGCACGGCGTGCCGCCGCAGCACGCGCCCGGCCGAGGGGGCGACCAGGTCGTACAGCGCGCCGTCGGGCAGCCGGACCCGGGCCAGGGCGGCGCCCGGCCCGTACGCCTGCCGCGGGGTGACCAGCCAGCGGGCCAGCCGGGCCGAGCCGCCCGGGATCCGCCACGCCAGCGGCTCCACGCCCGGCCCCGCCGG
>NZ_JAVSCF010000018.1:0-47544 GCF_031932565.1 Streptomyces sp. B1866 | reverse complement strand
TCCTGGGCGCGGCGGCCCGGCACGCGGCCGAGGCCGCCGCGGCGGTCTGCCCGCCCGGCGCGGACCGCGAGGTGGCGCTCACCGGCGGCCTGTTCCGGCTGGGCGAGCCGCTGCTCGCGCCGCTGCTCGCGGAACTCGCCGCGCGGCTGCCGCGGGCGCGGGTGTCCGTGGCGGCGGGCGATCCGCTGGCGGGCGCGGTGCTCATCGCCGGGGCGCTCGCGGCGGACGCGCTGCGCCTGCCGCGGGACCCGGCACTGCTGCGGGTGCTGTAGACCGCGTACGGCCGGTGCGGGACGACCGTATGCCGTACGGACCGGGCTCGTCGCCCCCACAACGCCGCACTCTTCCAAACAGTTTTCACCAAATTAGGACAATACACCCCGCAGTAACCCCCAGTCGAACACCAGAGCCCGCCGAGGGGCTACCATGCGGCGCCATGAGTTCCCCCACGGGCCCCGCGTCAGGCCTGCCTGTCCGCATGCCGCGCCCTCGCCAGCCCGGGCGGCACCGCCGTCCGGAGCCCGTGGCGGCGCCCGAGGGCGCGCCGCCGCTGGTGCTCGCCGTCCCCGGCGTCTGCGACGCGGCCGTACGCGGCCTGGCCGAGGAGATCGTGAGCATCGCCCGGTCCGAGCTGCCGGGCCTGGACGCGCGGATCGGCTACCTGGACGGCGACGGCGTCGAGTTCCCGCACCTGACCGTCGTGCTCGCGCGCGCCGCGGCCGAGCGCACCGGGACCGCCGACCGGCCCGCGGAGCACGCGGAGCGAGAGCCTGAACAGGACGCCGGGCCGGAGGCGGCCGAACGGCCCGCCGCTCCGGGCGACGGCCTCGCGGCGGTCGTGGTGCCGCTGCTGGCCGGCCCGGACGCGACACTGACCCACCGGATACGCCAGGCCGTCGCCGCCGCCGGCGTGCCCGCCGAGGTCACCGACCCGCTCGGCCCGCACCCGCTGCTGGCCGAGGCCGTGCACGTGCGCCTGTCCGAGGCGGGTCTGGCCCGCGCCGACCGCGCCCGGCTGTTCACCGTCGCCACCGCCGCCGACGGCATCGTGCTGGCCGCCGCGGGCGGCCCCGCCGCGGCCCAGGCCGCGGGCATCACCGGCATGCTGCTGTCCGCGCGACTCGCCCTGCCGGTGATGGCCGCCGCGCTGGACCAGGAGGGGGACGTCGCCCGCGTCGCCGGCGAGCTGCGCTCCTCCGGCTCCGCACAGCTCGCGCTCGCGCCGTGTGCCGTCGGCCCGGAGGTGGCGCCGGACCTGCTGGCCCGGGCGACCGCCGAGGCCGGCTGCCCGGCGGCCGAGCCCATCGGCGCGTACCCGGCCGTGGGAGGCCTGGTCGTGGCGAAGTACGCCACCGTCCTCGGCATCACCCCGCGCCCGTCCGCCGCCATGCGCTGACACGCCGCGGCCACCCCGCCGCACATCGTCCTACCACCTGATGAGAGCATGCGCTGCGCAGACAGTCATCTCCAGGAAGCGGAGCGCATATGGAACGTCATGGGGGAAGGCCGGTTCGCCGGCGGGGGGCGACGGCCGTCGCGGCGACGGCGGGGTTCGCGGTCACACTGACGGTGGCCCTTCCGGCCGCCACCGCGCAGGCCGCGAGCGGACCTTCGGGCATCAGCGCGAAGGGCGCGTACCTGTTCGACAGCGGCGCGGGCCGGGAGCTGTGGGGCAAGAGCGCCGACACCCGGCGCCAGATGGCCAGCACCACCAAGATCATGACAGCGACGGTGGTGCTGGAGACGCGGAACGTCGACCTGAACAAGCAGGTGACGATCAAGCAGGAGTACCGCGACTACGTGTCCCGGCAGGGCGCGAGCACGGCCGACCTGCGCAAGGGCGACAAGCTGTCCGTGCGGCAGCTGCTGTACGGGCTGATGCTCCCGTCGGGGTGCGACGCCGCGTACGCCCTCGCCGACACCTTCGGCAGCGGCGACACGATGGCCAAGCGCACCAAGTCCTTCATCTCCAAGATGAACGACAAGGCGCGGTCGCTGGGCCTGCGCAACACCAGGTACGACTCCTTCGACGGCATCTCGCAGGGCGGCGACAACTACACCACGCCCCGCGACATGGCGAAGCTGGCGGCGCGCGTGCTGAAGAACGGCACGTTCGCCGCGGTCGTGAAGTCCACGAGCACCAAGCAGAAGGCGTCCAACGTCAACCGGACGTACACCTGGTACAACACCAACCAGCTGCTCGGCTCGTACAGCGGCGCCGTCGGCGTGAAGACCGGCACCGGCACGGCGGCCGGGCCCTGCCTGGTGTTCGCCGCCAAGCGCGGCAGCCGCACGCTGGTCGGGGTCGTCCTGAACGACTCCAACCGGTACCCGGACGCCAAGAAGATGCTCGACTGGGGATTCGGCACCCGCACCGCGATGANCCAAGAAGATGCTCGACTGGGGATTCGGCACCCGCACCGCGATGACGCTGCGCACGCTGCCCAAGGGCGCGCAGCGGGACTGACGACCGCCGCTTCCACCACCTTCCGGGGTCCGCCCGTCGCCACGACGGGCGGACCCCGTCCTTTGTGCCCGCCCGGCGCACGGCGGCCGTCCGTACGCCGGGGCCGGCGCGTCGGCCGCCCTGCACGGCCGAGCACCCCCGCCGCCCCGGCGGGCGGACCTCCCCCGCCCGTCCGACGCCACGCCGGATCCGCTCCCGGCCGGCACCCCGCCCGCGCCGACACACCGGAGCCCGCCCGCGCCCCGCGGGGCCCGGGCGTGAGGATGGGCGCATGGCCGACACCTTCACGACCCGGATCATCGACGTCACGACCGGGTCCACCGAGACCGTGCACGACCTGACCGACGCGTGCGCGTCGTTCCTCCGGGACGTGGCCCGCGGGCGGGACGGGCTCCTGAACGTCTTCACGCCGCACGCCACAGCGGGCCTGGCGCTGATCGAGACGGGCGCGGGCAGCGACCGGGACCTCCTGGAAGCCCTCCGCACGCTGCTCCCCGCCGACGACCGCTGGCAGCACCGGCACGGCTCCCCGGGACACGGACGCGACCACGTCCTGCCCGCGCTCGTTCCCCCGCACGCGACGCTGCCGGTGGTCGGCGGGGCGATGGAACTGGGGACATGGCAGTCGGTCGTCCTGGTGGACACCAACGTCTCTAATGTCAACCGTCAGGTTCGGCTGAGCTTCCTGGGTTGACCGAGATCATCCTGGGTGCGGCCGCCAATCCTCCTTACTCTGCGCGCGGAGCAGGAGAGGACCTTGAGCGGTACGGACCCGGAGATGACCGATCGCCCCTGCGACGGATGCGGCAGGTGCCTGCTCGGCGTGCGGCGGCTGTCCCACATGAAGGCGGCCACCACCTCGCCCGAGCGGCAGTGCGACGACGTCCTGAGCGCCGCCGCGTCCGTCGGCGGGCACATCATCGGCTGGGCCGACGGCTGGGAGGTCTCGTGGGGCCACGGACCCGATGACGAGGCCCAGGCTGGGCCCGTGGCTGCGCGACGAGAAGGGTCCGTACGACGGCCTCGTCGCGGCCGCCGTGGACCGCCTCGGGCGCAACGTGGTCGACTGCCTGAACACCGGCTACAAGATGCGCGACGAGGGCAAGCTGCTCGTCGCCTACGGCCACGACGGCCCCTGGAACCTGGACGACCCGGCCGACGAGAACCGCTTCACGATCGAGGCGTGGGGCGCCCAGATGGAGCTGCGCGCGATCCAGCGGCGCAACCGCGGCACCACGGTGAAGACCAGGGCGGCACGGGGCGGCTGCCCCGGGGAAGTCACTGACATCGGCCCGCCCCGCGTTCCCTTGAGATCACGCCTTGCCGGTACCCCGGCCCGAGCCTACGGCCCGCGGCCACCGGCCGGCAGCCGTACCGCGGGACCCGGTACGGCCGGTGCCGGCCGCGGTACGCCGAGGCGCTCGGCCGGCGGGCGTACGTACGGCGGCCGTACGGCGTACGTGCCCCCGGCATACACGCGGCATGCCGCCGCGCGGCCCGCCCGGCGAGCCGGGGCAGGAGCCCCATGGCCCCGCGGCCCGGGACGCGGCGGAAGGCCCCGGGCCGGGCAGGTCACGCGGCCGGGGCGAAGGTGCGGCCGAGCGCGCGGACGGTCCAGCCGGCGGACTGCCAGCGCTCGGCGGGCAGGGCGTTGCGGGCGTCGACCACGGCCGCGCGGCGGACGACCCGGGCGAGCACGGCCGGGTCGAGGTCGCGGAACTCCTGCCACTCGGTCAGGTGCAGCACCACGTCGGCCTGTTCGCACGCCTTCTCGGCGTCGGGCGCGTAGTCCAGGGACGGGAACTGGGACCGGGCGTTGCCCATCGCCGCCGGGTCGTAGACACGCACCTGGCCGCCCTGGAGCTGTACGGTCGCGGCGACGTTGAGCGCGGGGGAGTCGCGGATGTCGTCACTGTCGGGCTTGAAGGCCGCGCCGAGCACGGCGACGTTGCGGCCGAGGAACGAGCCGCCGACCAGCTCGCGGGCGATGTCCACGGTGCGCCGGCGGCGGCGCATGTTGATCTCGTCGACCTCCCGCAGGAAGCGCATCGCCTCGCCCGCGCCCAGCTCCTGGGCGCGGGCGAGGAAGGCGCGGATGTCCTTGGGCAGGCAGCCGCCGCCGAAGCCCAGGCCCGCGGACAGGAAGCGCGACCCTATGCGGTTGTCGTAGCCGATCGCCCGCGCGACGGTGGTGACGTCGCCGCCGGCGGCGTCGCACACGTCGGCGATGGCGTTGATGAAGGAGATCTTGGTGGCGAGGAAGGCGTTGGCGGACACCTTCACCAGCTCGGCGGTGGCGAAGTCGGTGCTGATCCACGGCGTCTGGTCGGCCTGGAGGATCGGCGCGTACACCGCGCGCAGCAGCTCGTCGTCGGCGGGCGAGCCGACGCCGACCACGAGCCGGTCGGGGTGCAGGGTGTCCTGGACGGCGTAGCCCTCGCGGAGGAACTCCGGGTTCCAGGCCAGCCGGGCGCCCGCGCCGGCCGGGGCCAGCCCGGCGAGCCGGGCGGCGAGGCGGGCGGCGGTGCCCACCGGTACGGTCGACTTGCCGACCACCAGCGTGTCGCGGTGCAGGTGCGGCGCGAGCGCGTCGATCACCGCGTCGACGTACCGCAGGTCGGCCGCGTCGGACCCGGGACACTGCGGCGTGCCCACGCAGACGAAGTGCACCTCCCCGAAGTCCGCCGCCTCGGCCGCGGAGATGGCGAAGCGCAGCCGGCCGGCCTCGACGTTGCGCGCGAGCAGCTCGCCGAGGCCCGCCTCGTGGAACGGCGGCCGGCCGGCGGCGAGCGCCTCGACCTTGGCGGAGTCGACGTCCACGCCGAGCACGTCGTGGCCGATCTCGGCCATGCACGCGGCGTGGACGGCGCCGAGGTATCCGGTGCCGATGACGGTAAGACGCATGGGTGACCTCCCTGTCGCGGAAAGCGGATCAGCCGGCGTAGCCGGCCGGGTGGAGCCGTTGGAAACGCCAGGCGTCTTCGCACATGGCGGCCAGGTCTCGGGTGGTGCGCCAGCCCCAGGCCCGCTCCACCCGCCGCGGGTCGGCGATGAGCGTGGCCACGTCGCCGGCGCGGCGGGGCTCGACGCGGTACGGGATCGGCCGGCCGGCGGCCCGGGAGAACTCGGCGAGCAGGGTCAGCACCGAGGCGCCGGTCCCGGTGCCGAGGTTGAACACGCGCAGTCCCGTCTCGTCGTCGAGGTGGTCCAGCGCGACCCGGTGGCCGTCGGCGACGTCCACGACGTGGATGTAGTCGCGCACGCCGGTGCCGTCGGGCGTCGGGTAGTCGTCCCCGTAGACCGGCAGCTCGGGCAGGCGTCCGACGGCGACCTGCGCCATGTAGGGCAGCACGTTGTTGGGCACGCCGGCCGGGTCCTCGCCGATCTCGCCGCTGGGGTGGGCGCCGATCGGGTTGAAGTAGCGCAGCGCGATCACCGACAGCCCGGGGTCGTACGCGCAGGCGTCGGCGAGCAGCTGCTCGCACAGGTACTTGCTGCGGGCGTACGGATTGGTGGGCGCCGCGGGGGAGTCCTCGTCCAGCGGCACGGTGCTGGTCTCGCCGTAGACCGAGCAGGACGAGGAGAACACCAGCCGCCGCACGCCGTGCTCGTTCATGGCGTGCAGCAGCGCCGTGGTGCCGCCGATGTTGATGTCGAAGTAGGTCAGCGGGATCCGGGTGGACTCGCCGACGGCCTTCTTGGCCGCGAAGTGGATCACCGCGTCGAAGCGGTGCGCGCGGAAGACCTCCGCCAGCGCGGCCCGGTCGCGCAGGTCGGCCCGGTGCAGCTGGACCGGCCGGCCGGCGAGCTTGTGCACCGCCTCCACGGCGCCGGGCGAGCTGTTGGAGAAGTCGTCGACCACGACGACCTCGTGTCCGTGGGAGAGGAGCTCGACGCAGGTGTGGCTGCCGATGAAGCCGGCGCCGCCGGTGACGAGGACGGTGCTGGTCATGGGGGTTCTCGCTTCCTTGTCAGATCCTGGCTGGGGCGCCCAGCGGCCCCCGCGCCGTCCCGGGGCGGGGCGGCGCGGGGCCGGCGTCACCGTCCGAAGACGGCGTGGAAGTACGCGGGGTAGCGGGCCACGGCGACGGCCGCCGACACCGCCACCAGTACCGCGAGCAGCAGCGGCAGCGCCGCGGTGGCCCGCAGCGCGGCCCGGGTGCGCACGCCGGCGCCGCGGGCGGCCTCCCGGGCGTGCAGCAGCGGGACGAGCAGCGCGACGACCGCGTACGTCACCGCGCCGAGCAGGCACAGGAACGCGTAACCGGCCTGGTCGGTGTGGGACTCGGCGTACAGCGCCGCCCCGGCGAGCGCCGCGCTGAGCGTGACGAAGGGCAGCATCAGGCGGGTGGGCAGCGGTTCGAGGCCGCCGGCGGACTTCGGCGTGACCTTGAAGGTGATCGGGCGGGGCCGGACCCGCTGCACCACCGCGGCCGCCACGCCCCAGGCCACGAACGGCCAGCGGGTCAGGCAGTAGAGGTAGTTCTCCCAGCTCAGGATCGGGGAGCGGGACGGGCGCAGCAGCCCCCTGCGGCGCAGCAGGACCACCATGGCCAGCACCCACACCGACAGCGACCACCAGCGCAGCAGGAACTCCGGATAGTCGACCTGTATCCAGGGCGAGCCGTCGACCGCGGCCACCGGCGCGAGGGCCAGCCCGCCGACCGTGGTGGCCGCCAGCAGCAGGTAGAAGTCCAGCGCGTACAGAAAGCGCAGCCGCAGCCGCCACGGCAGCCGCGGCACGTGCCGGGGGACCAGGCCCAGCAGCAGGGTGGTGAGGCTGCGCGACCACTGGAACTCCTGCACCAGCATGGCGGAGAAGGTCAACGGGCCGTCGCCGTGCGCCTCGGCGTCGATGGCGAAGACGCCCTGCCAGCCGGCCGAGTTCAGCAGGAAGCTGGTGGAGAAGTCCTCGGCGAGCTCGGGCCCTATGCCGCCGATGTCGCGCAGGGCGGCGGTGCGCACGGCGTAGTGCGAGCCGATGCACACCGGCGCCAGGCCGGCGCTGTGCCCGAGTTGCGCGGGGCCGTGGAAGGTCGCCTCGCGGTGCAGCCGGCCGCGGGCCGCCCAGGACTGGTCGGCGTTGGCGTCGCAGACGCTGGGCGCGGCGACGTAGCCGACGGCCGGGTCGGCGAAGGGGCGGACCATCTCGGTGAGGTAGTCCGGGTCTGGCACGTGGTCGCAGTCGAGCTGCGCCACCACGTCGTATCCGGCGTACCCCTCGGTGTCGTAGAAGAAAGCGAGGTTGCCCTCCTTGCACCGGGTGCGGCGGGGCCAGGTGGCGCGGTGGTAGGCCGCCACCCCGTGGCGGGTGGACAGGCGCACGCCGTGTGCGGCGCACCAGGCCGCGATCCGGTCGTCCGGCGACTCGTCGCACAGCCATACGTCGTAGGGCTGCGGGTAGCGCTGGGCGAGCATCGCCTCCAGGGTGGTCCGGGCCACCGCCCACGGCTCCGAGGGGGCGCGGGTGACCACGAAGGCCACCCGCAGCGGCGGGACGCCGATGCGCGGGTCGACCCGCTTGAGCCGGTTGACGCCGATCACGAAGTAGACCGGCATCACCGACAGGTAGAGCAGGATCCCGCTGTTGACCACGATGCCGGTCCAGCCGACCCGGTGCGAGGGCTGGAGCCACCAGACCCAGAACAGCGCCAGGCAGACCAGCCACCCGGCCGTCAGGATCGCGACCAGGGCGCGGTCGCGGGGGCGCAGCACCGGCACGAAGGTGCCACGGGAGAGCCGGCGCCGCCGGGCGAAGGCGCGGTCGAGCAGGGGCCCGTCGGGGCGGACCCGGGTGACGCGGCCCTGGGAGAGCGCGATCACGGCGTCCGCGGGGGACCCGGCGGGTATGGAGGGGGCGGGGCGTACCGCAGACTCCGGCTCCGGATCCCGGTGGGCGGCCGGGCTGGCGCCCGGGTGCAGCGTACTCACGTACCGGACTCCGATCGTTTGACGCCCGTCGGCGCCTCCCCACCGGGGAGGCGCCGACGGGGGTGGGGAGGGATCAGGCGGCGGCGGCGCGGTCGACGGCCGGTTCGCCGTCGAGCTGACCGCCGGCGAGCGCGGCGCGGGCCGCGGCCACCTCGTCCGGCCGGTCCCTGAAGTACCGGACCGTGCGGGCCAGCCCCTCCTCGGTGGACACGAGCGGGCTCCACCCGAGCACCTGCTGGGCCCGGGTGATGACCGGCCGGCGGCGGGTGGGGTCGTCGACCGGCAGCGGGTGGAACTCGACGGGGCTGTCGGCGCCGGTCAGCCGCAGGACCAGGGCGGCGAGTTCCAGCACCGTGCGCTCCTGGGGGTTGCCCAGGTTGACCGGGCCCGGCTCGGCGGAGTCGAGCATCGCGACGATCCCGCGGACGAGGTCGTCGACGTAGCAGAAGCTGCGCGTCTGCGAGCCGTCGCCGTAGACGGTGAGCGGGTCGCCGTTCAGCGCCTGCGCGATGAAGCTCGTCACCACCCGGCCGTCGTGCGGGCGCATCCGCGGCCCGTAGGTGTTGAAGATGCGGACGACGCCAGTGTCGGTGCCCAGGTGCCGCCGGTACGCCGCGGTGGCGGCTTCGGCGTAGCGCTTGGCCTCGTCGTAGATGCTGCGCGGGCCGACCGGGTTGACGTTGCCCCAGTAGTCTTCGTGCTGCGGGTGGACCAGCGGGTCGCCGTAGACCTCGCTGGTGGAGGCGAGCACGAAGCGGGCGCCGCTGCGGTGGGCCAGCTCCAGCGCGAGTTCGGTGCCCCTGCTGCCGACCGCGAGCGTCTCCAGCGGCATGCGGTGGTAGTCCGGCGGGGACGCGGGGCTGGCGAGGTGGACGACGGCGTCGACCGGGCCGGCCACGGGCAGTTCGGCCGCCACGTCGGCCCGTACGAAGGTGAATTCGGGTGCGGTCGTCAGGTGCGCGATATTGCTGCGCCGACCGGTCGAGAGGTTGTCCGCGCAGACGACCGAATCACCACGCGCTATCAGTGAGTCGCACAGGTGCGAGCCGAGAAAGCCCGCCCCTCCGGTAACGACGATACGCACGGCTCTCCTCAGATGGGGAAGAAGTTGGGACTTCCGGCCGCAATGGTGGGGTCATTACCGGATCCGTCTTGTCGGGGCGCTCACTATGCCATCGTTTACCACCCTTGGTAACGCCAGGTAGGCGTGATGCTTGCCACTCTGAAACGCGTGCCTGTGCCACGGATCGGAAAAGGTGGTTCCGGAGCCGGACGGCGAAGTCCGGCGCGTGTCAGTATGAATGGCGCCGGGTACACGTGTCACGGGCCCCGGGAGGGTTTACCGACGGACACCCGGCGCGCAATAAAAAACTGACTGTCGCGGTGCGCAACCACGCCCGTGTAAATAGTGTGTAAAGTGATCCCCGGTGGGACGGGAAACGGATTCCGGTCCCCCCTTTTCCTCCGGGTACCCGGAGTACCGGGCTGGGACTACGGTGGGACCTCCTCGCGTCCGCGCCTCGTCCGCGCCCGCACCACACCTCGCCTAGACCGCGGAGCCCCACGTGCTCTCCCGCAGAAGCCTGTTGTCCACCGCGCCCCTGCTGACGCTCGCGGCGGCCGCCGCCTGCGCCGGGCCCTCCCCCCGGCGCGGCGGCGGGCCGCGGCCGCTACGGGGCGCGCTGGCGGTGCGCGGCGCCGACCTGTCCTCCCTGCCCCAGGAGGAGGCCGCCGGCCGGCGCTTCGGCGACGCGGGACGCACCGGCCCGGCCGAGCGCCTGCTCGCCGCCCGCGGCGCGACCGCCGTCCGGCTGCGGGTCTGGGTCGACCCGGGTCCGGACGGCTTCGGCCTCGCCGCCGCCCTGCACCTGGCCCGCCGCGCCCACGCGGCCGGCCTGCGCGTCGTGCTGGACCTGCACTACTCCGACAGCTGGGCCGACACCGCCCACCAGACCACGCCGAAGGCATGGGCCGGACAGGACCTGCGGCGGCTTGCCGCCACGGTGCGCGACTACACCCGGGACGTGGTCGAGGCGTTCGCCGCCCAGCGCACCCCGGCGGACATGGTCCAGATCGGCAACGAGATCAGCCACGGCATGCTGTGGCCGCACGGCCGCATCGACGCCCCGGGCCGCGAGGAGCGGTGGGACGGCTTCCGTACCCTGCTCGCCGCCGGACTGCGCGGCGCCGCAGAGGCGTCGGCGCCGCCGCGTACCGCCGTCCACATCGACGCCGGCGGCGACAACGCGCGGGCCCGCCGCTTCTACGACCACCTGGCCGCGGCCGGCGTCCCCTTCGACGTGATCGCGCTGTCCTACTACCCCTTCTGGCACGGCTCGCTGGCCGCCCTCCAGTACAACCTCACCGACCTCGCGGCGCGCTACGGCAAGGACGTCCTGGTGGCCGAGACGGCCTACCCGTGGAAGCTGCCGGCGGACGACGGCTGCATCGTGACCCGCGCCGACCAGCTCCCGGACGTGGCCCGCTTTCCGGCGACGCCCGCCGGGCAGGCGGCCTACTTCGAGGCGCTGCGCGCCCTCCTCGCGGACCTTCCGGGCGGCCGCGGCCTGGGATTCCTGGCCTGGGAGCCCGCCTGGGTGCCCGGAGTGCGGGCGAACCGCCGCCAGGAACGGCTCTACGCCAACCTCACCATGTTCGACTGGTCGGGCGCCGGGCTGCCCTCGCTGGCCGCCTTCCGTCCCCGGTGACCCCGGCGCGCACCGGCGCCCGACGCGGAGGTGAAAGCGCGCGGCGGGGGCGCTCGCCACGCCGGAAGCGCTGATTCCAGCGGTACGGCGCGGGGGCGGCCGCCGGGACCCGCGGCCGCCGTACCGGCAGGAACCGGCCGCACGCCGACCGTCCCGGCCACCGCCCACCCGGCTCGTCGGGGCCGCCGACGCCCACCGGGGCCGTACCACGTCGCGCTCCACCACTGGTCGGGCTCTGCTCGCGCGCGGCCGGACGTTGGCCCGAAAAGCGCCTGCGCGCGGATGCGGGGAACCGGCGCGCGCCAGCGCGCGAGCGTCCCGGGCACCCCGGCGTGCTCGCCCCGGCGCCTTGGCATGTGCACCGGCCGAGCGGAAGAGTGCTGCGCGGCCCGCGCGCGTACGCCAGGGCCGTGGCGCTCCTGGAGAACGAGATCGCCGAGCACCGCGGCGGCCGCTGACGGGGTCCGGCGTCGGCCGTGCCACACGAGGGGAAGCACGAGGGGCCGGCCGACGGCCCGCCGGGGACCGCGCCCGACAGGTCGCGGCGGCGGCCTGTCGGGCCCGTGGCGGGGTCAGTCGACCGTCCAGTGGAAGACGTGCCGTTCCGGCATGTCAGGGACCCGGAGACGGGATAAGTCAACGGTCGGCGTGGCCCAGAATGTCGCCGCGTTCGCTGATGAATTCCGCGCTGCTGAGGTAATAGCCCGCAGGGACGCCGAGGTCGGTGAGTTCTCCCCTGCGCCACAGGCAGGCGTGCGGGTTGCCGGTGTCGGCGTGCTCAAAGTACCCCACGACCTCCCGGCGGTCGTTGACGTCCTGAGCAACTCCCGGGCCCTGGCCGGGGACAGGCAGGTCCATGGTTGTGCCCTCGCTGCACAGCACGGGCCGTTCGGCTCCGGGTCTGGCAACGGTTCCTACCACGTCACCGCGGTCGTTGAGGGCACGACCCCAGCCCGCGCAGCCTTCGGGCACGCCGAGGTCGGTCAGCTTCCCGTGCTGCCAGACGAAGGCCCAGACGCCGGTGTAGCTTTCGGACGTGTTGTGACTGCCGGCTTTCCGGCCGTGCCGGTCGGGTCCTACCGCGCGGGTCCACATGCCGGAGTTCCCGAGGCCGGAGAGGTCGGTGGTCCGGCCCCAGGGGCCAAAAGAAGTAGTACCCAGCTGAGCCGGTCCCGTATCCGCCGAGGACATGGCCGTGGTCGCTCAGCCCGTACGTGTACGAAAGCGTCCGCGCCGCGGCGGGCGGCCGGATCCGGCCGGGTCTCCCGCGCCCGTCGGGGGTACGCCCGGCTTCCCGGACGACCGCGAGAACGTCGTCGCCGGGCGGCAACGACTGCGCGGGCGAACTGGCGCGGTTTGTCCAGGTAGCCGAAGCCTTCCGTTCGACGCGCCGGACACGGCGGGGCAACCGGCGCCGGCAGCGCGGTAGGGCTGACGAGTTGGGTCGCCCGGCGAAGGAGAGCTCCTGAGCCAGCCGTGTCGCTAGCCGAACTGGTGAGGTGGGGCAGGAACCCGTCCCCGCCTCGCTCCAAGGGTGCGAGGTGGGCCCGTGAGGAGTTACCGTAAGTTGCCCTAGCGGAGGTTGGCGGATACAAATGTCGATAGTGCCAACCGTCAGGTCCGGCTGTCTTTCCTGGGCTGATTCGGAATCATCCCGGGTGCGGCCGCCAAACCTGCTTGCTCTGTCCGCGGAGCAGGAGAGGAACCTTGAGCGGTACGGACCCGGAGATGACCGAACGAGCCCACGACGGATGCGGCAGGTGCCTTCTCGATGTGCGGCGGCTGTCAGGTGAAGTGGCAGGGGGACGACGGCCGGGCGCTGCCCGTCGGTGGCGCTCGGGGCGTCCGGCCGTCCGAGCAAGTCAGGCGCCGCTGATACAGGTGTCCTTCTCGCAGGTCTGGCCGCAGCCGTCGCCAGGGTCAACCCCACGGGGCTGCCGCACGGAATGAGCCTGCAAAAAAGTGGCCGCACTCGTTCCGATTTCACCGCGTTCACGTATCCGCAGGCCCCGGACTTGCTCCGGACGACGCGCGGGCGACAGACAATAACGTGTGCTGAAATTCCGGCGAGCCTGTCAAGGGCGAAGTGGTCGGCGGTTCCGCTGACGCGCGCGCCGGGTCGGGTTCTGTTTTCGCTGCGCCATGCCGCTTCCGATCGCGCCTGAAATCTCTTCATTCGGTGCCGGGTATCGGGCTCTGGGCGCCGCCAGGAGCAGGGAGGGCGTAGTGGCTCCGCGCGTTCCAAGAGAGTCGCCGCAGACCGTGGCCGCGATGATTAGAACAACCCGTTCCGCCGAGGGTCCCTCCACGTATGACGTCGCGCATACGTTTCCCGGGCAGAGCGGTTTTTCGGCGCGCGCTCTCACGCTCGCTGCCCGGCGAATCCCCGTGGTCCCTGACGCGTTGCGCGAGGTTTCGGATCTCACCGCCGACGCCGGTCTCGTAGAGGGCGTCCCGGCTCTCGGCCCAGCCTGCCGGACTCCTCCCTTCCGACCGGCCCGGACCTGGCGAACGCCCCAGCGGCCGCCCACCGCCCGCGCACGCCACGCAACCACCTCACGCGGAGGGACCCCATGAGTGCTCGCCCCGGCCCTCTCGGCACCCCGGACACCAGCGTCCCCCAGTCCTCGATCGACCGCGCCCTGCTGGACGAGAGCCGATTCGGCGGAGGCTGCATGCACCTGGGAGCCGTGCTCCTCTTCGACGGTGACCCGCCGGGCCTGGACGCGCTCGCGGCTCACCTCACCGAACGCCTCCCGCTGGCCCCCGAGTTGACGTTCCGCGCCGCAGGCACCGCCCGCAGGCCGAGGTGGGAGCCGGACCCCGCGTTCGACGTCCGCAACCATCTCCACCTGGCCGCGCCCGCCCCAGGGCCGGGCCCCCTCGCCGACCGTGTGATCAACGCCATGCTGGGCCTGCCGCTCGACCCCGGCCGTCCCCTGTGGGGGCTGTGGGCGGTCCCCACCGGCCACGGACACGCCCTGTGCTACCGCGCCCACCACGGCTACCAGGACGGCCAGGCCGCCGCCCGTACCGTCAGGACGCTGTTCGCCCCCTCGCCCTCGCGCCCCACCAGGCGTCCCACCACACCACCGGTCCCCCGCCTTGAACCTGGCGTGGTCAGGGACGTGCTGCCCCTGCTGCGGCGGCCCGCCCGCTGGTCGGCCCTGGACGCACCGCCCGGCTCCCGGCGCCTGGCCACCACCACGGACACCGATCTCACCCGGCTCAAGGCCATCGCCCGCACGACCAGCACCACCGTCAACCAGGTGTGCCTGGCCCTCGTCACGTCCCTGCTGCGAGGCTGCTTCCCGCGCGACTGGCCGCACCCCCGCCAGACGGTGCGCACCGCCATGGGCCTGAGCCTGCGCTCCCCCCGCGCCCCGTACCCGTGCCTGGGCAACCAGTCCGGCGCCGACCACATCGCGCTTCCGTGCGGCGAACCCTCCGCTCCGCGCCGTCTGGAAATCCTGCGCGAGCGGATAACGCCCGAGCATCTGGCCCAGGTCAGACGGCACCAGGCCGCCCTCCTCGGGCGCCTTCCTCGCTGGAGCGGCAAGTTCGTCGTGCGGGTGTCCACCCACCCCCGGTTCGTGCAACTGGCCGTGGTCGACATCCGCGGCCGCACCTCGGTGGCATTCGGCGGCAGGCAGGCACAGGCGGTCTACGCCCTGCCCCCCTGGATTCCCCGCCAGCCCCTGATGATCACCTGGATCACCTACCGGGACCGCCTCCACGCCACCTTCCTGGCCTCTGACGAATTTGCCGGCCGCACCCTACTCGCCGACCTGTGGCACCAAGCCGTCGACGACCTCGGCCGGGAAGCCCGCGTCCGCACCCTGTGAAAGGCACCGCGACACGCTCCACAGCAGAGGCCCGCACCAGCGGGAACCAGCACCTGCCCACCCTCCGTCCGCTTCGCGCACTCCGCGAAGGAGGTTTTTCGCCGTGGCATCACTGAAGATTCCGACGTTCTCCGAACCTGAGTTCCCCTCGGTCAGCCCCCACGAGGAGCAGATCGAGGCGTACACACGCGACTACGCGGAACGCGTGGGCATGACGGCGACCCCTGCCGGAAGGCGGAGGCTCGACGCGGGCTACGGCCGCTTCGTCGCCTGGACCTATCCCGCCGCTCCCTTCGAGGACCTGGGCATCTGCGCTGAATGGCTCTTCGTCACCTTCGTCCTGGACGATCTGCACACCCTGCCCGCCTATGACTCGCCGGATGCCTGGTCTCCGCACCACCGCCGTCTCATGACGTTGATCGAAACCGGTCGGCACGAACAGGTAACGCGTCCCACCGCGTTCACCCGGTCCGTCGCGGACCTGTCGGAGCGGACCCGGCGCAAGGTGTCGGCGGCCTTCTACGAGAGATTCGCCCACCATCTGGACATGTTCTTCCAGGGATTCTCCAGAGAGTCGGAGAACCGCCGGATCGGGACGATTCCAGAACTCGGGAACTTCCTGGAGACCAGGCGCCTTTCGGTCGGCATGGAGTTCGGATTCGACCTCGTGGAATTCAGCCAGGGCTTCGAGGTCCCCGAGGCGGTCTACACCAGCCCCGGCTATCAGAGTCTCGTCGCCGCCGCGGCCGACATCGTCGCCTGGCAGAACGACGTCCACTCGCTCAAGCTCGACATTCAGCGCGGCGACCTGCACAACCTCGTCCTCGTCCAGCAGAAGGCGACCGGATCCGACCTGGACCAGGCACGTGAGATGGCCTGCGACCAGATCCGGCAGCGCATCGACGACTTCACCAGCGCCGAACACCGGCTCCTTGCGGCCCTGGCCGAGACGGATCTCACCGAGCCCGACCAGGCCAGGATCCTCGACGTCGTGGCCGGCATGCGGCAATGGGCCAACGGCTGCCTGCACTGGTACCGCACCACGACCCGCTACACGATCCCCGCCTCGTCCGCGGAGGCCGACCGGGAGCACCAGCACCTGGAAGCCATCTTCTGACGGGTGCAGCCCACGACGCCTGCCGGCGACGCGGCCGACCGCGGACTCCGCCCGCGGTGCGGGCGGTACCCGCCCAGGCCGGCCCCGCCGTCTCGCCGACGACACGCGAACAAGGATGCGCGACCGATGATCCACGACTCCGTGCCCACAGCACCGAGCGCCCTGCCGCTCCTCGGCCACGCCCTGCCGCTGATCCGTACGCCCCTGGCCTTCGTGCGGTCGCTGCCCGCCCACGGGGAGCTGGTCCGTATCCGGCTGGGCCCCCTTGCCGTGATGGTGATATGCGATCTGGACCTGACCCGGCAGGCCCTGCTCGACGACCGCGTCTTCGACAAAGGGGGCCCGCTCTTCGACCGCATGCGGGAAGTACTCGGGGACGGTCTCGCCACCTGTCCGCACGGTGAACACCGCCGACTGCGGCGGCTCGCCCAGCCCGCTTTCCATTCCGCCCGGCTCCCCGGCTACGCCCAGGCCATGACCGCCCGCATCGACGAGGTGATCGGCTCCTGGCACGCGGGACAGACCCTGGACGTCCTCGCCGAGATGATGACGCTCACCTCCAGGGTCACCGCCGCCACCATGTTCTCCGGCACCCTGCCGCCAACCGAGCAGGGCCAGATCCTCGACGACGTGACCACCGTCCTCAACGGGGTCTTCTGGCGCATGTTCCTGGTCCCCCCGCTGGACCGGCTCCCCACCCCGGGCAACCGCTCCTACGAGCAAGCCCGCGCCCGCCTCCGGGACACCTTCGACCGGATCATCGCCCAGCGCCGCGCCGAGGGCACCGACCACGGCGACCTGCTCTCGGCCCTGATCGCGGCCCACGACCCCGAAGACCACGGGGGCGGTATGACCGACGCGGAGATCAGGGACACGATCGTCACCTTCTTCATCGCCGGGACGGAGTCCACAGCCTCCAACGTGGCCTGGGCGCTGGACCTGCTCGCCCGGCACCCCGAGATCGAACAGCGGCTCCACACCGAGGTCGACGCCGTCCTGGGCGGTGCCCCGGCGGTCCACGCCGACCTGCCCCGCCTGGAGCTGACCGGGCGTGTCATCACCGAAACCCTCCGGCTGTACCCGCCGAACTGGCTCTTCACCCGCACGGTCACCGCCGACACCCGCCTGGGCGGACACCTGCTGCCCGCCGGGACCACCGTCGCCTACAGCGCCTATCTCATCCACCACCGCCCCGACCTGTACGACCGGCCCGAGGTCTTCGACCCCGACCGTTGGGACCCCGGGCGCCCCCAGCCGCCCCGCCACGCCTACCTCCCCTTCTCCACCGGCGCCCGCAAATGCGTCGGCGACACCTTCGGCATGAACGAGGCCACCCTCGCCCTCGCGACCATCACCGCCCGCTGGCGCCTGACACACTCCCCCGGCCACCAGGCCCGCCCCGTCCCGCGCACGACATTGCGGCCCCGCGGACTGCGCATGCGCGTCACGCCCCGCACCACGGCCGGCACCCGAGACCCGCGCCCTATCGAACGCCTGCCCTAAAGGCTGTCCCGTAATCCCTGGTGGATCAGCGAGCGGCGTCAGATGCGGTCAATCGCAAGGCGGCGGAGCGTCCGAATAGTGGTTCTATTCGGACGTTTCGCCAACGCCGCGAGTGGCCGTAGCTGGCGTCGGGAGCCCGCCAGGGATTGCGGGACAGCCTTTGGTACGGGACCGCACGGCGATGTCCGGCGCCCTGGCCAGGCCGACGGCAGCGGCCCGGCCGAGGCGGCGCCGTGTCTCGCGGGGCCGACCCCGAAACTGCTCCTGAAGGCTCCTGCGCGGCGCAGGCGAAAGCCTCGGTCCCGTACCGGGCCGGGCGCGTCAGGGCGCCGGGTCGGTGGCGGGTGCCAGGCGCAGTGCCTCCTCGACCAGGGCGTCGACCACCTTGGTCTCGGGAACGGTCCGTACGACCTCTCCCTTGACGAAGATCTGGCCCTTGCCGTTGCCGCAGGAGACGCCGAGGTCGGCTTCGCGTGCCTCGCCGGGGCCGTTGACGACGCAGCCCATGACGGCGACGCGCAGCGGGTGGGGGAAGCCGTCGAAGGCGGCTTCGACGCGGGCGGCCAGGCGGTGGATGTCGACCTGGAGGCGGCCGCAGCCGGGGCAGGAGACGATCTCCAGCTTGCGGGGGCGCAGGCCGAGGGAGGCCAGGATGTGGCAGCCCGCCTTGACCTGTTCGACCGGCGGGGCGGACAGCGAGACGCGGATGGTGTCGCCGATGCCCTCGGCCAGCAGCGCGCCGAAGGCGACGGCCGACTTGACCGTGCCCTGGTAGGCCGGTCCGGCCTCGGTCACGCCGAGGTGGAGGGGGTAGTCGCACGCCCCGGCCAGCAGGCGGTTGGCGGCGATCACGGTCAGCGGGTCGTGGTGCTTGACCGCGATCTTCAGGTCGGTGAAGCCGTGCTCCTCGAACAGCGAGCACTCCCACAGGGCGGACTCCACCAGGGCTTCCGGGGTCGCGCGCCCGTACCTGGCCAGCAGGCGCGGGTCGAGGGAGCCGGCGTTGACGCCGATGCGGATCGGCACCCGGGCCGCGGAGGCGGCGGCGGCGATCTCGCCGACCCGGTCGTCGAACTTCCTGATGTTGCCGGGGTTGACGCGCACCGCGGCGCAGCCGGCGTCGATGGCGGCGAAGACGTAGCGGGGCTGGAAGTGGATGTCCGCGATCACCGGGATCGGCGACTTGGCCGCGATGGCGGGCAGGGCCTCGGCGTCGTCCCGGCCGGGCACGGCCACGCGGACGATGTCGCAGCCGGCGGCGGTGACTTCGGCGATCTGCCGCAGGGTGGCGTCCACGTCCGCGGTGCGCGTGGTGGTCATGGTCTGAACGGAGACCGGCGCGCCGCCGCCCACGGGCACGCGGCCGATCTGAAGGCGCCGGGACGGTCGGCGCGCCGGGGTGGTGGTCCCGGGCGGGGCGGGGGCGGGGGCGTCGGGGCGGCCGGGGTTCATCGGGCGCTCCGGGCGGTCGCCGGGGCGGCCAGGCCGGGTCCGTCCGGCCGGTCGGTCAGGGCGCGCAGCACCGACCGGGCGATGCCGGGGCCGTCGAGGCCCGCCTCGGTCAGGAGGGTGTCGCGGGCGCCGTGCGGGACGAACGCGGGCGGCAGCCCGAGGGTGAGCACCGGCGTGGCGACGGCAGCGTCCCGGCAGGCCAGCGCGACGGCGCAGCCGAAGCCGCCGGCGCGGGTGCCGTCCTCGACGGTGACGGCCAGCCGGTGGCGGGCGGCGAGGGCGGGCAGGGCGGGGCTGACCGGGAGCAGCCAGCCGGGATCGGCCACGGTGACGCCCAGCGCGTGGCTCTCCAGGGCGCGGGCGGCCTCCAGCGCCGCTCGGGCCAGCGGGCCCGCCGGGACCAGCAGGACGTCCAGGGGACGGCGGGGGCTGCGGTGCAGGATGTCCGTGCCGTCGATGCGCGCCGCCGGATCGACCTGCGGCCCGGCCGCTGCTCTGGGGATGCGCAGGAGGGCGGGGCCGTCGCGCAGCGCGGCGGCCTCGCGCAGCAGGAGCCGCAGCCGGGTGGTGTCCCGGGGGGCGGCGATCCGCAGGCCCGGCACCGCGCCAAGGGTGCTCACGTCCCACATGCCGTGGTGGGACGGGCCGTCGGGGCCGGTGATCCCGGCCCGGTCCGCGACGAAGGTCACCGGCAGCCGGTGCAGGGCCACGTCCATCAGCATCTGGTCGAACGCCCGGTTCAGGAACGTCGCGTAGACGGCGACCACCGGGTGGTAGCCGGCCAGGGCCAGGCCGGCCGCGGAGGTGACGGCGTGCTGCTCGGCGATCCCGACGTCGAAGACCCGTTCCGGAAACCGGCTCGCCATGGGCGCGAGGCCGGTCGGCCGCAGCATGGAGGCCGTGACCGCGACGAGGTCGGCGCGCTCGGCCGCCAGGTCCGCCAGCTCCTGACCGAAGACCTCGGTCCACGACGGTGGCGCCGCGGCGACCGTGCCGGTGCCGGTGCCGGTGCCGGTGGCAGAGTGCCCGGCGCTCACCGCGTGCAGGCGGTCGGCCTCGTCCGCCTCGGCCGGCCCGTACCCTCTGCCCTTCTCGGTCACCACGTGGACGACCACCGGGTGGGCGAGCGCCCGCGCCCGGCGCAGCGCGCTCTCCACCTCGGCCGTGTCATGGCCGTCCACCGGGCCGAGGTACCGCAGGCCCAGCGCGGTGAACAGGTTCCGGCGCGCCTGCGCGGCGCCGCCCCGCCTGAGGTCGGCCAGGTGGGCGGCGAGCGCTCCGCCGGTGGGGGCGTAAGAGCGGCCGTTGTCGTTGAGCACCACGACCACCGGACGGTCCGGCGCCGCGCCGAGGTTGTTCAGAGCCTCCCAGGCCATGCCCCCGGTCAGCGCCCCGTCGCCGATGACCGCCACCACCGCCCGGTCCGGCTCGCCGCCCAGGGCGCGGGCCTTGGCCAGTCCGTCCGCGTACGACAGGGCGGTGGAGGCGTGCGAGTTCTCCACCAGGTCGTGCGGGGACTCCGCCCGGCTCGGGTACCCGGACAGCCCGCCCCGCCGCCGCAGCCGGTCGAAGTCCGCGCGGCGCCCGGTCAGCAGCTTGTGGACGTAACTCTGGTGGCCGATGTCGAAGACGATCGCGTCCCGCGGCGAGGCGAAGACGCGGTGCAGCGCGAGGGTGAGTTCGACCACGCCCAGGTTCGGCCCCAGGTGCCCGCCTGTCGCGCACACCGCCTCCACCAGGAAGCGGCGGATCTCCGCGGCCAGCGCCGGCAACCGGTCCGGCGGCAGGGCGCGCAGACGCTCCTCGTCCGGGACCGTGTCGAGTAGGGGCCAGACCGGGGTCGCCATGGCGCACGCACATCCTCACAGTAGGCCGGGAGCCGCCGACCGCCCGAGACCGGCGCTCGGACCGGCTCGCGGCTCGGTGTCCTCCAGCAGAACGCGGCCGGGCGACGGCGCGGAACGGGGCGGCGGCTCGTACCGGATGAATGTGCTGAACACCGCCGTCCCCGCGGGCCGGGGCCCGGCGGCCCGCAGGCCGCCGGGACGGCGTACGTCCGTCAGACCAGGCGCCGGGGGGCCGCACGGCGTGGCAGGGGGTGCCGGCGCAGGAGGTCGCGTACCGGCTCGCTGCCGCGGTACCCGGACAGCCGACGGCGCAGCAGGGCCAGGTCCCGGGCGGTACGCGCGGATTGCAGCCGCAGGCCCTCGGCGAAGGCCGAGTCGGCGGCCTGGCACGCCTCCGGCACGTCTCCGCGCAGGAGGTGCAACTCGGCCAGCGCCGCACCGGCCAGGACGCGCGGCCGGTACTGGCCGCCGTCCCGGTGCTCCAGGGACGTCTGGAAG
This sequence comes from Streptomyces sp. B1866, assembly GCF_031932565.1. Taxonomy (NCBI): domain Bacteria; kingdom Bacillati; phylum Actinomycetota; class Actinomycetes; order Kitasatosporales; family Streptomycetaceae; genus Streptomyces; species Streptomyces sp. B1866. The sequence goes on along the minus strand of NZ_JAVSCF010000018.1, from coordinate 26,176 downwards.
GCCGCGACCGCGCCGTCGGTGTCCCCCAGCGCACGCCAGGTCCGCGCCTGCTGGAAGGCCAGGGCGGCGAAGGGGTACCGGACGAACGGCCCGGCGCTCCCCGCCTGCTGTGCCTGGTGCGCCTCCAGGGCGGCGTCCAGGTCGGCCAGGGCCGCACGCCGCTCACCGGCCCGCGCTCGGGTCACGGCGCGCTGGGCGAGCAGGAAGGACCGGATGCCGGTCTGCCCGCGCGGCACCGGAACCTCGCAGGCCGCCGCCGCCAGCCGCAGCGCCGCGCGGTGGTGGCCGAGCGACTGGGCGTGCGCGCTCATCGCGCGTACGGTCACCGCGTACAGGTCCGGGGCGTCGGCCTCACGGGCCAGCCGCAGGGCCAGGCGGTGGTAGCGCTGGGCCAGATGGTGGGCGAGGTCGTCCACGCACGACTGGGCGAGCAGGAAGGCCAGCTGGGCCGCACCGCGCAGCAGGCGGCGGTGCGCCTCCTCGCCGCTGTCCGCGCGCAGCCACCCGGTGACCTCCTCGCGCAGGTAGCAGCTCAGGCTGCGCCGCGCGTGCGCCCCGCCGAAGGAGGTGAGGGCCTGGTGGAAGGCCCGCGCCATGCGCTCCACCTCCTCCGCCTCGGCCGTGCCCACGCGGTCCGCGGCCTCCCTGGGCGACCGGGGCCGCGCCGGGTGCGGCGCCGTCCACGGCGTCGGCCGCGCCAGGGCGGCCTGGTAGGGCGTCGCCCGCAGGTCGGCGGCGCGGCGGGGGTCGGCCTCGGCCGCGCACAGCTCGGACACCGCCGCCGCGCCCTGGCACCCGTCGGCGGCTGCCCCTGACGCGTGCGGACCGTCGCTCCAGCCGAGGTCGGGTGGGGTGATCGCCCGGTTCAGACGCCGGGTCAGCGCCTCGGCCACCAGCCGCGCGGTGTGCGGGCGGGGCTGGACTCCACAGAGCCAGTGGGAGACGACGCTGCGGTCGTGGGAGACGTCCCAGCCGTTCTCGGCGGCGATCTGCGCGACACAGCGCAGCAGTTGGGCGTGTGACCAGTCGGCCTCGGCAAGGGCGGCACGCAGCGAGGCGTTCGGCTGGCGGCGGTTCGGCATCGTCTCGGGCCTTTCGTACGGGGGCGGTACGGGCCACCCGGCGCGGCCGCGCTCCGGCTCACGCCAGGTCGCCCGCCGCCCGCGGGAGCCCGGCCGCGCACGGGGGCGCGGCCGGGGGCCGCCCTTCCCGTACTCCGCGGAGCGCAAGGGGGCGCAGACAGGGAGGCACGACATCACCGCGCTCCGCGGCCCGTGCGTCCGAACGCGCCACAAGGACGGGAACGGAAGCGCCACTCCCTGTTCCCACCCGTCTCGGCCTGCGCATGTGTCGGTGCGCCTACGCACGGGGCGCCGACGCGCGGGGCACCTCGCGTCCGGCCCGTCCGCGCCTCCCGGGCCCAGCCACGGCCGTGGACGACGACGCCCTCCGGGAGCCCGGCGCCGGTACGCCGTCCGGGTGAATCCGGGTTCCCGCCCTCCCGGGGACGCTCTGCCGTGGCAGGAGGCGGCGCTACGGATACACCTATGGAAGATCCGTTCATCACCGCCGCCCTCAGGACCTCGGCCCCCGGTCGTGGCCGCCGCCCGGACGGCCGGAAGCCGGGCCTCCGTACGGACCTGAACGGCCTCGTGCCGGACGGCGGGAACCGCCCCCCGCCGAAGCGGGGCCGCGCCGGCCGCGGACGTGATCCCGCACAGCGGGTGGCGACGGCTCGCCCCGCGCGGCCGGACAGCGCCAGGTCCGGCGAGCACCCGGCGCGCGCCGCCGCCCCCCGCCTTGAACAGTCGGCCGGCACCGAAAGTCGCGCGCGCTCGACCGTCCGCCGCCTGTCGTACTCCGGACGGCTGCCGCGAAGCCTGCCGCTGGACGCGCTCGGGGCGCGCCCCGGGCCGCAGGCCGTCGCGGTGTCCACCCGGACTCCCCCATGCGGCGGTTCCTCGATCCGCCGGGCGCCGACGGCCGCCTGGACGCTTCGCGGTGGTACGCGGCAGCAGAACGTGGCGGGCGCCACTGGACAGAACCCCTGACCGGGACGGACCCGTGCCAGGGCCAGGCACCCGGCCACGGGCCGACGACGTACCGGTGGGACGGTCCGCCCCCCGGCGACCAGGTCGGCGGGGGGGGCGGACCGCCACGGGAAAGGCGGGAGCGGGCGCGGGACGGCTCCCTTCCGGCGGCGCGCGACCGCCGACGCGACCGCGCGCCGCAGCGGAACGCCGCGGTGCGGTCTCAAGGGCCGGTCCGAGGGGTGGCGGGCTACGGCCGGCGGTGGTGCCGCCCTTGCGTCCACCAGTGGACGGCGGCCAGCGCGGCGGCCGCCCGGAGCGTCTTCTTCCAGCGTGCGTCCGCCCGTTGGTGCAGCGGGGACAGGTCCCCCTTGCTGACGTCGCCCACCTGGACGGCGAGTTCGTGGTTGGCCAGGTCGCGGGCCAGGTCGCGGGCCTGCCCCGGCAGGTGCAGCGCGCCGAGCAGCAGTTCCAGGCCGGTACGGGCGAGCTGGACCTCGGACAGCGCGTCGCGCGCGTAGCCGAGCAGGATGTCCCGCAGGTTGTCCTGGAAGACCTCGATGACGCGCAGTTCGGGCGCGAGACAGCGCACGGAGCCCTCCAGGTTGGCGAAGGACTTGCCCAGGATCGAGACCATGGGGCTGGTCTGGATGCCGCGCCGCGTGGCGCGGGTCAGCGCGCGGGTCAGGGTGGCCCCGAAGTCCAGTTCCTCCAGCGAGGCGGTGGCCACCTGCGGCACCAGGGCGGTCATGTCCTGGATGAAGGCCCCGACGTCCGCCCAGGGGGTCGCCCTGCCCATCTCCACCCAGGACCTGGCCAGCGCCGTGCCGTCGTTCTGGGCGACGCTCAGCAGGCTGAGCACGAGGGACATGCTCAGCCGCCGGTCGACGCGTCCGACCATGCCCCAGTCGATGAGGGTGGCGGGCTGCCCGGGCGCGACGAAGACGTTGCCCGGGTGCGGGTCGGCGTGGAAGGTCAGGTCGGTGAAGTAGCCCTGGAACATGAAGGACAGCAGGTCCCGGCCGATGGCGGCGCGCTGCTCGTCCTTGAAGGCGTCCCGGTCGGCGTCCCGGATGACGGTGCCCGGCGCCAGACTCTGGATCATCACCTTCTCGGTCGCGTCGACGACGCGGGGCACGTCGAGGTGCTCGAAGCGGCGCGCGGCGGCGCGGCCCCGCTCGGTGTTGCGTGCTTCGACGGTGAAGTCCAGCTCGGGCCGCATCGCGTCGAACACCACGCCCAGCATGGCGTCGACGTCTATGGTGGCGCTGAACCGGGGGGCCCGCCGGGCGAAGAAGCGGGCGGCCCTGCGCAGCATTCTCATGTCGTCCTCGACGACCGGCCGGATGCCAGGCCGCTGGACCTTGACCGCCACCGGAGTGCCGTCGGCCAGCGTCGCGGCGTACACCTGGGCCAGGGAGGCGGCGCCGAGCGGCCGCTGTACGTCGAAGGTCCGGAACGCGCCGCGCCACCCGTGCCCCAGCGCCTCCCGGAGGACCGGCTCCATCGCCGCGAACGGCAGGACGACCGCCCTGTCGTGCAGACTCTCCAGCTCGTGTGCGACGGCCGGCGGCACGATGTCGGGCCGGGTGGACAGAATCTGCCCGACCTTGACGTACAGCGGTCCCAGCCGCTCGAACGCCTCCCGGACCGACACCGCCCGGCGCTGCTGTGCCGAGGCCCCGCCGGGGTCGCCCGCGCGGGCGGACCGGACCGTCTGAGCGGCCTCCTCCGCCACGAGCTGACGCGCGACCTGAGCCAGCAGGCGTGCGCGGGCCACGCTCATCGGATGCCTTCCTCGTGCCGGACCGCCGCGTCGGTCGGCGGCCGGCCCGCCCAGCCGTCCAGCGGTGCCGGCTGGGCGGACCACCCGCCGACCGGGCCGGCCGCGGGTGCTGGTGCCTGCCGTCGGGTGGGCGGTTCAGTGGGCTTCCGCCGGGACAGCGGGCCGCGACTCCTCGTGCTCCGCACGGTCGTCGCAGTCCCCGTCGTGCCGGCGCCCGTCGCAGTCGTGGCAGTCACAGCACGGCCGGGGTTCCACCATGCGCTTCAGACAGCAACGGAAGTCGCGTTCGGCGCAGGCCGCCCGGTCCAGGCACTCGTCCGCGAGGTCGTTCCAGGCATCCATCACCTTGCGGATGAAGCGGGTTATTCCCGAACAGTTTCTGCGATGCCCGCATTTCCTGGGAGGTGGTGTGTGAGACATCGGACTCCTTCGGTCATCAGCGTTCCAGGGGAGGCGCGGGCGCCCCGTCCTCGGGCGCCGCGGTGTCCGGACGCCCTCGGAGGGGCGGGGGAGGCGGGCACCGGCGCCTCTGGGCCGCCCCCTCCTGCCGGCCCGGCGTCCCCAGCCCGCCCCCCTCCAGCAGACCGTGGCCGTGCGTGCCGGGGAAGCCGCCGGCCGCGGTCCACGGGTGAACGTGCTGAACGTTTCCGCGAATCCCCGCGGCGCACCAGTCCGGCGTCGCCCGTGGCGCGGGCGTGGACGGCTGCGTTCAGCGTGTTCACACCGTCTCGGTCGGGCGCGTGTTCCCTCCCCGCCGCGGCCGGGGTGTGATGGACCGGACCGGCTCCCACGGGTTCGCGGGCGGTGTGCCCGACGCGTCCGGGGCACACCGTGGACCGCGGGGCCGGTACGTGAGGAGGGGCTGATGTCCGCCATGCCGGTCGACCAGGTGTCCATGCGCCGTGGGCGGGAGTTGCTGGCCCGGGCCCGGCTCGACGTGGAACCGGGCCTGCGGGCCTGGGCCGACCGGCTGCCGCCCCGGGTGCGCCCGCTGGCCGGTTACCACCTGGGCTGGCTGGACGAGCACGGCCGCGCCCGGGCGGCCGCCGCGGGCAAGGCGGTACGTCCGGCGCTGGCGTTCTCCTGCGCCCGGGCGGTCGGCGGGCCGCCGTGGCACGCGGTCGGCGCGGCGGTGGCGGTGGAACTGGTGCACGCCTTCTCCCTGGTCCACGACGACGTCATCGACCGGGACGAGACCCGCCGGCACCGGCCCACGGTGTGGAAGGCGTTCGGGATTCCGGCCGCCGTGCTCACCGGGGACGCGCTGCTGGCGCTGGCCGGCCGGGTCCTGGCCGACGCCTCCGGCCCGCGGTCGGCCCGGCAGGTCGCCCTGCTGGCGGACGCCGTGATCGAGCTGGTGGAAGGGGAGGCCGCCGACGTGGCGTTCGAGACCCGTACCGACGTGACCCTCGTCGACTACCTGGCCATGGCCGGCGGCAAGACCGCCGCGCTGATGGGCTGCGCCTGCGCCCTCGGGGCCCTGGCGGCGGGCGCCGACGAGGCACGGGCGGACCACCTGGCCGCCTTCGGCCGCCATCTGGGGCTGGCGTTCCAGATCGTGGACGACCTGCTGGGCATCTACGGCGACCCGGCCGTCACCGGCAAGCCGGTGGCCGCCGACCTCGCCGCGCGGAAGAAGACCTATCCCGTCCTGGCCGCCCTGGCCTCGGACACCCCGGCCGGCCGGGAGCTGGCCAGCCTGTACGCCGCCGACACGCCGATCGCCGGCGACCGGCTCGCGCAGGCCACCCGGTGGGTGACCGAGGCGGACGGCCGGGCGCTGGCCGAGCGCGCCGCGGAACGGGAACGGACGCTCGCGTTCGCCGCGCTGGCCGCCGCCGACCCGGACCCTGACGCCGCGGGGGATCTGACCGCGCTGGCCCACGTGCTGGTCCACCGGGAGGCGTGACGCCCGGGCCCCGGCCGCGCACCGCCGTATCCCTGCCGCCGGCGTCCGCGCGGTCGAAGCCGCGGTCCGCAATTCCTTCGCAGGGCTTCCGAAACAGGTCAGCCGACTGTCAGCCCTCGACCTCGGGCTGCACCAGCGGTACGAGGACGACATCCTGACGTTCCACGAATACAAACGCGTCATCACCACCGTGGACACCGACGCGGTCACCCGGCGAGTCCGGGGCGAACCGGCCGACCAGTTCAGCGTCAACGGTGCCCGCGCCCTGGTGAGCGCGTCCGGGGGGCCGCCGGGCCGGGGACGCCGCGCGGGTGCTCGTCCGCTGCCCGCAGACCGCCCGCTGGGCGCGCCCTGCCGCGTCAGCCGGTCGGCAGGTCCAGGTGGCTCTCCCGGCCCGCGGGCGAGGTGAAGGCAAGGGTGGTGTCCGGCTGGTTGGCGTTGTCGTAGAAGGGGTCCGCGGTGGTGAGCACCAGCAGCACGCGCCACCCTGAGGGAACGTCGAAGCCGGTGGCCTGGAGGCTGATCTCGGCGGTGGCGGGGCGGCCGGCCCGGTCGTGGTGCGAGGTGAACGGGGCGTGGGTGACGATGTGGCCGCCGCCGACGGGATCGGCGGCGAAGAGGTAGGCGACGAACGTCGTCTGGTCGGCGGCGGGGACGTAGGTCAGGCGCAGGACGGGGACGCCGCGCAGCCGCAGCCCGCGCCGTCCCGCCGGCCCGGTCTGCCAGACGGCGGCGCGGCTGCGGAAGGCGCCGGCGTCGAAGCGGTTCGTGGCGTACCGCTTCGGATGCGCGAACCTCTCCTGGAGGCCGGTGACGAGGAGGGCGTCCGCGACCCTCGCGGGCGTACCGGGGCCGCCCGTCAGCACCGCCCTGCTCCAGCCGCTGGACCGCACGGGGCTCAGCGCTCCGCGGCCCCGCGGGCCGCCCGGCGCACCCAGGTAGAGCCGTTCGGTCCGGTCGGTGAAGGCGTCCCACGTGGCGTGGGTCTCGACGGCACGGGTGTACATGACCTCGCTGGTGACCTGGTCCTCGGTGTCGACGCCGTTCCGCTCGCCCTTGAGGAACCGGTCGAACCAGCGCCGGGCGTCGGTGAGAACGCGTTCGCTCGTGATCCCGGCGACGCTCGGCAGCTCCACCGCGAAGTGGTCGCCGATGCCCGCGTACAGGCGCTTGGGGCCGCGGAGGGCGTTGAACAGCCGCAGGGTCTGGTTGGGCGGGAACACCGTCTCGTGCCACGCCTGGACGTAGAAGACCGGCACGCGCCGGGCGTTGAGCCGGTCGACGACGGTCAGCGGCGCGCGTGCCCGGGCCCAGGCCAGGGCCTCCTCGATGGGCCTGCCGCCCAGGATGTCCTCGAACGCCTTCTGCGTCTCCGGGGCGAGCCGGCCCTCGGTGGGGACGACGCGCAGCAGGAGGATGGCCGCCAGGTGCCGCGTCTCGTTCTCGTACTGCGCCTCGACCAGGTCACCCCAGGTGCTCATGGCGACCACGGCGGACACCCGCGGGTCGTGCGCGGCGGCGAGCTGGCCGATGCCCGAGCCGTAGGACTCGCCGAGGAATCCGGTCCGGGTGATCCGGCGCGGCAGCCGCTCGTCCAGGAAGTCCAGGGCCTTGCGCGCGTCGGCGACGTCGAGGGGACCAGCCCCTTCCACCTGTCCGGTGGACGCGCCGAAGCCGCGCGGCGTGTAGGCGAGGACGTGGTAGCCCCACTGCTGGAACCGTGCGGCCAGCGCCGCGAGAAGAATCCAGCCGATATCGGTCCACCCTCCGGGCATGACGAGCGCCGGGCGGGGCCTGTCGTCGGGGTGGGTCCACAGGGCGCCGTCGAGTTCGGCGGAGTCGGCGCCGGGAATCCGTACCGTCTCGAAGCCCAGGGCCCGCACCCGGATGACCTCCTCCGCCAGGTCGTCGGGCAGCAGGCCGGTGTCACCGGTCCGCAGTGCAGCCTTCAGGACGGACAGCCTCAGCTCGTCGACGGACACGAGCGGTCCGTCGGAAGACGAGAGCCGGCTGCGGTCGGCCAGGGCGGCGACGGCCGCCAGCAGAGGGGAGGAACCGAGGGTGTCCGGCGGTTCCTCCGGGGGCGGTGTCGGCATACCGGCGAGACCTTCCTTCCTTGCGCGTGGCGGTGTTCGTCGCGGCGTTCGCGGGGGCGGCGTTCCTGACGGCCCGCGCCGCCCGGATGCGCGGCCGCGTGGCGATACGGATCCCGGTGGCGGGCGCACGCTCACGGCGCCCTTCCGAGGGCGAGGACGGCGTTGCGGCCGCCCGACCGCCGAGGCGGACAGGGCCGGGCGCAGCCGCCGGGACCGGGCCTCGGCGACCAGGGCCGCGCGGATCGCGGACTTCGGCCGACTGCCGCGCGGATGCGGCTTGACGACGTGGTAGGCGTCCGGGGAGGCGCCGTACCCGCACAGCCCGGCGCGGGTACGCGCGCCCGGGCCGCCTCTCGGCTCGCGGCTCGGCGGTACGGCCGGCGGGCGTTCCCCTCCAGGGACGGTGCCGGGCCGGGGACAGACCGGGATCGCCATGGCGTACACGCATCCTCGCAACAGGCCGGTAGCCGCCGACCGCCCCGGGGACGGCGGGGAGACAGCCGGCGGTGGTGCCCATCAGCACACCCCGGCCGGACGGGAGCGGGGAACGCAACGGAGGCGCTTACCGGGTGAACGTGCTGAACACCGCCGTCGCTGCCGGGGCGGTGTCGAAGGCGGCGGCGAGGTCCCGGACCCGGGCGCGGGGCGACGGGTCGCCGGCCGGCTCTCCGGGGCGCAGTGGCCCGGAGTGGCTGCCAGGCGCCGGCGGCGGGCGGCCCGACGGCTGTCTGACGCACGCCGGTGACCGACGCGGCGGGCGCCCCGTGCGCCCGGCGTCGGCTGCGAGGCGTCGAGAGGCGTCGAGGCCGTCGTCCGGGCGCTCGCTCGCCTTCCCGGCGGCCGAGCGCGCGGTCAGCCGAGGCCGGTGGATATCCGCGGGGGCGTGCGGCCGCTGGTCTGCGTGATGAGGTGATCGACGACGTCGTGCAGGCTGCGTCGGCGGGTGAACGCCGCCCGCTGCCGGTCGCTGCCGTTTCCGGTGGTGGTGAGGTGCCGGATGAGGGCGGTGAGCGGTTCCAGTTCCCCGTGATCGAGCAGGGCGGGACGGACCCGGTCGACGAGGAGTGCGGGCTTCTATCTGGTATTCGGTGAACTCGCTGGTGACGGAGGCGTCCTCGCGGCCCATGGCACGTTCGAGCGCCGCCGGGCTGGTGGGCCATACCGAGCGGGTCCGGGAGTGGACCAGGAAGTACTCCTCCTCGATACCGAGTGTCGGAGGCTGGTTGTGTGCGCGGCTCATGGCGACTCCTTGATGAGGTTTTCCCGGCAGGCCGGGGCGGACCGGGGCGCGACCGCTCCGGGGAGGGCGGTCAGGAGCCCGTGCGGGGGCAGGCGTCGGGCGCGGCCAGGAATCCGCCGGCGCGCAGGCAACGGAGGTAGGAGTCGACGAGCCGGGCGTCGACGGGCGGGCACCAGGGTTCGTCGCGGCGCAGCACGCCCGGCACGTTCGTCCGGCGGAAGCGGGGGAACGACTCCTGCCTGCGCAGGAAGCACCCGCCGTCCGGGCGGCCGCGGTCGAGGAGCAGCGGGAGGTACGGGGCGACGGGGTGGCCGGGGTCGCTCACGGCGAGGCGGGCGATCTGGTCGCTCCACTGCCGGTACGGGCGTGTCCGCACCGCGTAGCCCATGGCGCGCAGACGGTCCACTGCCAGGTCCAGCCGCGCCGGGCGCGGGTTGGTGACGTGGTAGACGCGCCCGTCCGCACCGCCCTGCCGGAGGAGCCGGACGACGACCTCGGCCGTGTAGTCCACGGGGATCAGGTCGAGCGGGATGTCCAGGGCGGGGGCGGCGCCGGTGTCGGCGATGGCCCGCAGCAGCGCGCACACCATGGTGCCGGTGTTCCAGTTCGCGCCAGCGCGGGTTCCGGCGATCTCGTAGGGGCGGTGGATGGCGGCGGGCAGTCCCCGTTCGGCGCCTTGGGCGACGAGGCGTTCGGCGACCCATTTGGACTGGGCGTAGCCGGTGGGCAGGAGCTCGGGGTGCCCGAGGGGAGTGTCCTCCGCGACCTCCCGCACCCCGGCGGGGCTCGTCCCGCTGAGGACATCCATCGTCGAGACGAAGTGCACCGCCGTGGGTCGGTGTTCGGCGGCCAGGCGCAGGATCGCGCGGGTTCCCCCGACGTTCACCGGTGCCAGGTGGCGGTAGGGGTACAGGAGGTTCACCCGGGCACCGGCGTGGAGTACGGCGTCGGCCTCGTCGGCGAGACGGTTCCACAGGTCGTCGGCCAAGCCGGCCCGGGGGGCCGCCAGGTCCGCGGGCACGGGCCGCACCCGGTCCCGCCAGGCGGCGGAGGACGGCAGGCCGTGGTGGTGCAGGCCGGCCGCGAGCCGGTCGCGCGCGGCCTCCGCGCCGGAGGCGCGGACCAGGCAGTACACCAGGTGCGCGGGGTCCCTGGTCAGACGGTCGAGCAGGTGGGCGCCCAGGAAGCCGGTGGCGCCGGTGAGCAGCACGGTCGCCGGGAGTGCCGGCGGGCCCGCCGGCCCGGCGGCGGGGCGCAGCCGCGGGTCGAGGACGGCCTCGGCGGCGAAGTCGACCCCGTCGTCGGTGTCGCGGCGAGCGCCGGAGGTGGGCAGGCGGCGGGTGAACGCGGCGAAGTCGGCCAGAGTGGGGTTGCCGACCAGGGCGTGCAGCAGGTCGCGGCCGGCCGGCACGGCGATCCCCAGCCGGTCGCAGAGGGCCGGGACGACCTGGCCGGCGCGCAGCGAGTCGCCGCCGAGGGAGAAGAAGTTGTCACGGCGGAAGACGTGGTCGACGTCCAGCTGGTCGGCCCACACCTGGGCGACAGCCCGTTCCCGGTCGTCGCGCGGCTCCTCCCGCACGCCGGTGCCGGAGCGCCGTGCGGTGAGCGGGCCGAGCGCGCCGCGGTCGGGTTTTCCGTGGGGCGTCAGGGGGATGCGGGGAACCACGGCGATGGCGGAGGGCACCATGAACGACGGGAGCCGGTCCCGGGCGTGGGCGTCGAGCCGCCGGGGCAGCGCCTGAAGTTCCGTGCCGGGCGCGGCAACGACCGCCCCGACCAGCCGCCGCGCCGATCCCTCGCCGAGGACGTCCACCAGGGCCTCGCGTACCGCGGGGTGGGCCGCCAGGACGGTCTCGACCTCGTCGAGTTCCACCCGGTAACCGCTGATCTTCACCTGGCGGTCCCGGCGCCCGCGGAACTCGATGACTCCGTCGGGGCACCAGCGGGCGATGTCGCCGGTGCGGTACACCCGGGCCCTCCGCGGTCCAGGTCTCGGCGACCTCCAGCAGAGCATTCCCCACGGGCTCGTCATGCCGTCGGTGCTCGATATCCTGGACGAGTTCCTGCGCGGTGGGCATCTTCGGACTCCTTTCCAGGCAGGTGCCGCTTCCAGGTGGCTGCCGCCCGGATTCCACTCCGTGGGGTCGGCCACCGATCGCCGTCGGCGCCCGGTGGGCCGGCGGCGCCGGGCTCGGGTCGAGATACCGCTCGACCCCGCGCCCGCGACCCGGTCATCTGGTATCTGTTTTGAATTTGACACCCATGCGCTAACACCCATGCGCGAACCACGCGCGACTTGCCTTTTTTGATTGCGATATCACTCTTCGCGCAGTATCTTCTGGGTAATTACGCCGAACTGATTCGCCGCAGTGGTCCGCCGCATTTCCTGGCCCGATCCGGCGGGCCTTTCGCACGCGGTCGCGGAAGCGCTTCACGAAGCTGGAGACGGGCTCGGCTCAGGGGCTGAGCAGGGACTTGACGGCGCGGCGCTCGTCCATGGCCTGGTACGCCTCGGCGGCCTGGTCGAGGGGAAGGGTGAGGTCGAAGACCCTGCCGGGGTCGATCTTCCGGTTCCAGACCAGGTCGATCAGCTCGGGCAGGAACCGGCGGACCGGAGCCGGGCCGCCGTGCAGGTGCACCTGGGAGAAGAAGAGTTCCTCACCGGCCAGGGCGACGCCGTGGCTGACGCCCACGAAGCCGACGTGTCCGCCGGGACGGGCGGAGCGGATCGCCTGCCGCATCGACTCCTGGGTGCCGACCGCCTCCACGACCGAGTGCGCTCCCAGCCCGCCGGTCAGGTCCTTGATCCTCGCCACTCCCTCGTCGCCGCGCTCGGTGACGATGTCGGACGCCCCGAACTCCCGGGCGAGCTTCTGCCGCGGCTGGTGGCGGCTCATCGCGATGACCCGCTCCGCGCCGAGCTGCCTGGCGGCCAGGACGGCGAGCAGGCCGACCGCGCCGTCGCCGACGACCGCCACCGTCCGGCCCGGTCCGGCGTGGGCGGCCACCGCGCCGAACCACCCGGTGCCCAGCACGTCGGACGCGGCCAGGAGGCCGGGGACCAGGTCGGCGTCGGGCAGGTCCGGGGTGGCGACGAGCGTGCCGTCCGCGTGGGGGATCAGGGCGCGCTCGGCCTGGGTGCCGACCGCGTTCATGAACACCCGGTGGACGCAGGAGGACGGGTAGCCCGAGCGGCAGATCTCGCAGGTGCCGTCGGAGGCGACGAACGAGCCCACGACGAACTGGCCGGGTCTGATGTCCTTCACCTCGCCGCCGACCTCCTCGACGACGCCGACGTACTCGTGTCCCATCGGGGTGGGGCCGGCGACGGGCTCGACGCCGCGGTACGGCCACAGGTCGGACCCGCACACGCAGGCCGCCGACAGCCGGATGACCGCGTCGGTCGGGGCGGTGATCCTCGGGTCCTCGATCTCCTCCACCCGGATGTCCCCGGGGGCGTGCAGCACGACACCGCGCATGATGGCCTCTCCTTGACTCGCCGGCTTCCCGAGGGCCGCGCGCGGCGCCCCTCGGGAAGAAGCCAAGAACGGCGATCCGGCTGAACGGCCCGTACGCGCGGCGTGTCGGCCGCGATGTCACCCGGGGGGCGGCACACCGGCCCGCGGCCCCCGCGGCACGCTGCCGCCCGGACGTCGGGCACGTCGCGCGGCGGCCGGGAGGGAGACGCACCCGAAAGCCGCGCGGCCCGCCCCGGCGCCCCGGGCCGGGCCCTACCGGCCGCCCGCGCGGGTCGAGTCGCGGACGATCAGCTCCGGCTGGAGGATGATCCGCTGGTGGGCGTGGTGCCGGGCGGTGTCGCCGGTCTCCTCGATCAGCAGGTCCGCCGCCGCGCGGCCCATGCGGAACGCGGGCTGCCGTACGGACGTCAGCGGCACGGCGGCCGCCGCCGCGAACTCGATGTCGTCGTAGCCCGCCAGCGCGATGTCCCCGGGCACCGACACCCCGGCCCCGTACATCGCCTGCAGGACGCCGAGCGCCAGCAGGTCGTTCGCGCAGAACACGGCCGTCGGCCGGGGCGTGAGGGCCAGCAGCCGGGCGCCGGCGTCCCGGCCGGCCGGGACGTCCAGCCGGTCCTGCTCGACGTGCCGCATGGCGGTGGGCGGCAGGCCCGCCTCGGCGAGCGCGGCCAGGACGCCCGTGTGCCGGTCCTGGCACTGGGGCAGGTGCATGGGGCCGCTGACGTAGACCAGTTCGCGGTGGCCCTGGGCCAGCAGGTGGCGGGCGGCGAGGGCGCCGCCGGTGACGTCGTCCACGGACACCGAGCAGCCCTCGGTGGCGGGCACCGTGCGGTCCACGAAGACGAACGGGATCTCGTGGCGCCGGAAGTTGTCCAGGCTGCGGCCGGTGGGGTCGGCCGGGGTCACCAGCACCCCGCGCACCCGGTGTTCGGCGAACAGCGACAGGTAGTCGGCCTCCTCGCTCGCGCTCTGGCCGCTGTTGCACACCATCACGCCGAGCCCGGCCTCGCGGGCCGCGCGCTCCGCGCCGCGGGCGACGTCCACGAAGAACGGGTTGGCCATGTCGAGCACCAGCAGCGCGATGATCCGGCTGCGGCCGGCCCGCAGTTGACGGGCCGACTCGCTGCGTACGTAGCCCAGGCGCTCGATGGCGGCCTGCACCCGGTCGCGGGTGCCCGCCGCGACCATCTCGGGACGGTTGATGACGTTCGACACCGTGCCGACGGAGACGCCCGCGTGCCGTGCGACGTCCTTGATCCCCACCATGCGTACCACGACTGACGACCGACCGCCTTCCCAACGGCCCGCCCAGGCCGCCCGACTATGTTACGTACGGGTAGCGCCGCGGGATCCGTGCCGTGCGGCGATGGGTGGTGCTTCACACCGCCCGGGGCGTACGGCACTATGGGCCGTCGGTGATCACCGACGGGTCCGGTGCGCGCGGCCGCGGCCGGCCGCGAGCCCGCGAGGGAGGAAGGGCCGTGCGCGTCGCGCTGTTCGTCACCTGCGTCAACGACACCCTCTATCCGGGCACCGGACGCGCCGTGGTGGCCCTGCTGGAGCGGCTGGGCGTGACGGTCGGCTTCCCCGAGGCGCAGAGCTGCTGCGGCCAGCCGCAGTACAACACCGGCTACCGGCGCGAGGCCGAGCCGCTGGTGCGCCGCTTCGCCGCCGCGTTCCGCGACTACGACTACGTCGTCGTCCCCTCCGGATCCTGCGCGGCGATGGTGCGCGAGGGCTACCCGCGGATCGGCGCGCGGGCGGCGGCCGAGGGACGCGGCGGGGAGCTGGCCGACCTCGCCGCGCGGGTGGCGCCGCGCACGTACGAGCTGACGGAGTTCCTGGTGGACGTGCTGGGGGTCACCGACGTGGGAGCCAGCTATCCGCACACCGTCACCTACCACCCCACCTGCCACGGCCTGCGGGCGCTGGGCCTGGGCGACCGGCCGCGCAGACTGCTGGCGGCGGTGCGCGGCCTGCGGCTGGTGGAGCTGCCCGGCGCGCAGGAGTGCTGCGGCTTCGGCGGCACCTTCGCCGTCAAGAACGCCGCGGTGTCGGCCGCGATGGGCGCCGACAAGGCGCGCGCCGTCGCGGCCACGGGCGCGTCGGCGGTGTGCACCGTCGACAACTCCTGCCAGGCGCACATCGGCGGTATCCTCGCCCGGCAGGGCTCGCCGGTGCGCACGGTGCACATCGCCGAGATCCTGGCCGGTACGGGCGCCGACGAGGCCGCCGGCGGCGCGTACGGCACGCAGGAGGCCGCGCCGTGAGCCGGACCTACCTGGGCATGCCCGCCTTCCCGCGCGCCGCTGCCGCCGCCGTCCGGGACGAGCGGCTGCGCGCCAACCTGCGGCACGCCACCCACACCATCCGCGCCAAGCGGGCCCGGGCCGTGGCCGAGGTGCCCGAGTGGGAGCGGCTGCGCGCCGCGGCCACGGCCGTCAAGGACCGTACGCTCCGGCACCTGGACCACTACCTGGAGCGGCTGGAGGCGGCGGTGACGGCGGCCGGGGGCCACGTGCACTGGGCCGCGGACGCCGCCGAGGCCAACCGGATCGTCACCGGGCTGGTACGGGCCACGGGCGAGCGGCACGTCGTCAAGGTCAAGTCGATGGCGACGCAGGAGATCGGGCTGAACGCGGCGCTGGAGGCGGCGGGCATCCGCGCGTACGAGACCGACCTGGCCGAGCTGATCGTGCAGCTCGGCGACGACCTGCCCTCCCACATCCTGGTGCCCGCCATCCACCGGGGCCGCGGCGAGATCCGCGACATCTTCGCCTCCGCCATGGCCGACTGGGGCCGGCCCGCTCCGGACGGCCTGACCGACGACCCGGCCGAGCTGGCCGAGGCCGCGCGGCTGCACCTGCGGGAGAGGTTCCTGAGCGCCAGGGTCGGCGTGTGCGGCGCCAACTTCATGGTCGCCGAGACCGGCACCCTGGTGGTGGTGGAGTCCGAGGGCAACGGCCGGATGTGCCTGACCCTGCCGGAGACGCTCATCGCCGTCGCGGGCATCGAGAAGGTCGTGCCCACCTGGCAGGACCTGGAGGTCTTCCTGCGGCTGCTGCCCCGCTCCTCGACGGCCGAGCGCATGAACCCGTACACCTCGATGTGGACGGGCACCGCGGACGGCGACGGGCCGCGCGCCTTCCACCTCGTGCTGCTCGACAACGGCCGCACCGACGCCCTCGCCGACGCCGTGGGCCGCCAGGCGCTGCGCTGCATCCGCTGCTCGGCCTGCCTGAACGTGTGCCCGGTGTACGAGCGCGCCGGCGGCCACGCGTACGGCTCGCCCTACCCGGGGCCGATCGGCGCGATCCTCACGCCCCTGCTGCGCGGCACCGCGGGTCCTCTGGAGGCGTCCCTGCCGTACGCGTCGTCGCTGTGCGGGGCGTGCTACGAGGTGTGCCCGGTCGCCATCGACATCCCCGAGGTGCTGGTGCACCTGCGCGAGCGGGTCGCGCAGGGCGGCCCGGCGACCGTGCGCGGCACGCGCACCGTGCTGCGGCCGGCCCGGGGCCACGCCGCCGAGCGGGCCGCGATGCGGGCCGCCCGGTGGGCGTTCGACCACCCGGGCGCGCTCCGCGCGGGGCAGCGGATCGCCTCCCGTACGCGCCGGCTGCACCCGCGGCGGCTGCCGGGCCCCGGGCGCGCCTGGACCGACAGCCGGGAGCTGCCGCGGGTGCCCGCCGAGTCGTTCCGCGACTGGTGGCGGCGCACGCGCGGGGACGGCCCGCGCGTGGCCACGATGCCCGCACCTGCGCGCCGCACGGCCGGAGAAGCGAACGGAACAGCGCCATGAGCGGCCGGGACGTGGTGCTCGGCCGCGTCCGGCGCGCGCTCGCCGACGTGCCGCGTGGCGAGACGCCCGGCGACGTGCCCGTCGACCGCGGCTACCGGCGCGCGGACGACCGGCCCGTCACGGAGGCGACGGTCGACCTGCTCGCCGCGCGCCTGGCCGACTACCGCGCGGCCGTGCACCGCGCGGACCCGGCCGGGCTGCCCGGCCTGCTGGCCCGGCTGCTCGCCGACCGGGGTGCGCGCAGCGTGGCCGTCCCGGCCGGGCTGCCCGCGGCCTGGCTGCCTGACGCGGCCGGCTCCGACGTCCGACGGGTGCCCGACGCGCCGGAGGTGACGGCGCGCGACCTGGACGCGGTCTCCAGCGTGGTCACCGGCTGCGCCGTGGCCGTCGCGGAGACCGGCACGGTCGTGCTGGACGCCGGCCCCGGGCAGGGCCGGCGGCTGCTCACGCTCGTGCCCGACCACCACGTGTGCGTGGTGCGGGTGCCCGGCCAGGTCGTCGCGGACGTGCCGCAGGCCCTGGCCCGCCTCGACCCGGCCCGCCCGCTGACCTGGATCTCCGGGCCCTCGGCGACGAGCGACATCGAGCTGGAGCGGGTGGAGGGCGTGCACGGGCCGCGGCGGCTGGACGTGGTGCTGCTGGCCGGCTGACCGGCCGTCACGGCCGCGGTGGGTGACGGGCCGTCAGAGGCCGGCCAGCTGGCCGCCGTCCACCAGCACGGTGGAACCGGTCTGGAAGCCGAAGTCGGCCGACGCCAGGGCCAGCGCCGCGGACGCCATCTCCTCCGGCCTGGCCATGCGGTGGAGGGCGTAGGTGCCGCGCTTGCCGAAGTCCGCCTTCTGCGCGGCCCAGTCCTCGTCGTTCATTCCCGGCGGCCGGTGCGCCTCCAGGATCGGGGTGTCGGTGATGCCGGGGGCGAGCGCGACGACGCGGATGCCGTGCGACCCGTTCTCCATGGCGGCCGCCTGCACGATGCCGGTGACGCCGCCCTTGCTCGCCGTGTAGGAGGCGAGCCCCGGGCGGGTCTGGAACTGGTTGCTGGAGCCGGTGACGATGATCACGCCGCCGCCGAGCCGCCGCATGTGCGGGATCTCGTACTTCAGGGCCAGGAAGACGCCGCGGGTGTTGGTGTGCGTGACGTCGTCCCACTCCTCGACCGTCACCTCGTGCAGGTCGGTGAACGACTTCTGGATGCCCGCGTTGTTGAACGCGACGTCCAGGCCGCCGTAGGTGTCGACCACCCGGTCCACGAAGGCCCGCACCTGAGCGGGGCGGCGCACGTCCGCCCTGATGTACGTCGCCTCCCCGCCCGCCGCGCGGATCTCGCGCTCCACCTCCCGGCCCAGGTTCGCCCGCCGTCCGCAGAAGCCGACCCGGGCGCCCTCGCGGGCGAAGGCGACGGCGGTGGCCCGGCCGATGCCGCTGGTCGCGCCGGTGATCAGGACGGTCTTGCCTTCGTAGCGGCCGGCCGCGCCGTCCCGTCCGGCTCCCCGGCCGTCCCGCTGCCGGCCCGCCGCGCCCGCGGCGTCCGCCGCCGCCGGTGTGCCGAAGGCCAGCCCGGCCGCCGACGCCGCTGCCGCGCCGCCCAGTATCGTGCGCCGGCTCATGGGTGTGCTCCGCCGCTCCACAGCGGTCCTCCTCGCGTCTCGCGTTCTCCCCGTACCGTGGCCGCCACCGCGCCCGGCACCGGCCTGTCGGCGACTCTGCGGCACCCGGGGGCCCGGCACATCGGCCGCACGGCGGGGGCGGGGTACCGACGAACGGCGGTGGTCCGGGACGGCCGCCCGCTACTTTCGTCGGCTGTGCCCGGCGGCCGGGCTGCCTACGATGCCGGGGTGACTGCCGGTGCGACGACCACGGACCCCTATGCGACCACCGCGGGCCTCGGGACGACGGCCGCGGGCCTCGGGACGACGGCCGCGGACCCGCCCTCGCGCGGCCGGGCGGCCGCCTGGCACCAGCGGCTGCCGCTGCGGGCCGCCGGGTTCGCCTTCGTGACGTACAAGGCGCTGCACGACGCGCTGACCACCGGCGCGGGCCTGATCCACGACCCGCGCGCGAGCGCGGTGGTCGCCGCGGGGCTGTGCGCCGCGCTGCCGCTGAGCCGCCGGTGGCCCACGGGGGTGGCCGTGGTGGCGCTGGCCGGGTTCCTGCTGGAGAGCCAGCTGTGGCCGGCGCTGGTCGCGCTGTACGGGGTGACCGTGCGGCGGCCGACGCCGCTCGCGCTCGGTCTGGCCGCGGCGGCGGGCCTGGCCGCCTGCTCGGGCGCGTTCCGGGACACGGTGAACATGCCGCTGGCCACCTACCTGCCCACCGCCATGCTCGTCATCCCGGCCGCCTTCGGCCTGGTGGCCCGCAGCCACCGGGAACTGGCCCGGTCGCTGGCCGACCAGCTCGACCACGTCGAGGCGGCCAACCGGCTGCGCGACGACCAGGTGCGGCTGGCCGAGCGGGCCCGCATCGCACGGGAGATGCACGACGTGCTCGCCCACCGGCTGAGCCTGCTGGTGCTG
This sequence comes from Streptomyces sp. B1866, assembly GCF_031932565.1. Lineage (NCBI taxonomy): Bacteria > Bacillati > Actinomycetota > Actinomycetes > Kitasatosporales > Streptomycetaceae > Streptomyces > Streptomyces sp. B1866. Next base: position 7,324 of record NZ_JAVSCF010000018.1, on the reverse strand, counting down.
CACACCGGGGTGCTCCAGCGGCGCGGCGGCGAGGTGCCCGAGCCGATCCGGGAGCGGCTGGGCCTGTTGCGGGACACCAGCGCGCACGCCCTGGACGACCTGCGGGACCTGCTGGGCGCGCTGCGCGACCACGAGGGCCCGGTGCCGCTGACCCCGACCGCCGACGACCTGCCCGCGCTGATCGCCGAGTCGGAGGCGGCGGGCACGCGCGTGCGGGCGACGGTCGGCGAGTTGGCGGCGTGCCCGGCCGCGGTGCGGCTCGCGGTGCACCGGATCGTGCAGGAGGCGCTGACCAACGCCCGCAAGCACGCCCCGGCCGAACCGGTCGACCTGACCGTCATGGTGGAGCGGTCCCGGGTGGAGGTACGGGCGGAGAACCCGTGCCCGCCCGGCCCCGGCCCCGCGGCCGCGCCCGGGCCGCGCGGCTACGGGCTGGTGGGCGTCGCCGAGCGGGTGGCGGCGCTGCACGGCGAGCTGACCGTGGGGCGGACGGACGGCGGCCGGTTCCTGCTACGGGCCCAGCTGCCGGTACCCGCGCACCCGGCCGAGGAGGCCCGTACGGCTGAGGGGGCCCGTACGGCCGTGGCCGCCGGTGCGGCCGGGGAGGCGTCCGCGGCCGCGGAGCACACCGAGTACGCCGAGTACACAGAGGGGGACGTACGGTGATCAAGGTGCTGGTCGTGGACGACGACCCCTTCGTCCGGGCCGGGCTCGCCGACCTGGTCGCCACCGACGACGGCCTGGAGCTGGTCGGCGAGGCCGCGGACGGCCGGGCGGCCGTGGAGCTGGTGACCCGGCGCCGCACGGACGTGGCCCTGGTCGACATCCGGATGCCGGTCATGGACGGCATCGCGGCCACGCGCGCCCTGCGCGCGCTGCCGCACCCCCCGGCCGTGGCCGTGCTGACCACCTTCGACCTGGACGAGTACGTCTACGGCGCGCTGGAGGCGGGAGCGGCGGGCTTCCTGCTGAAGGACACGCCGCCGGACGACATCCTGCGGGCCGTACGGATCGTCGCCGACGGCGGGGCCATGCTGTCGCCGACGGTGACCCGGACCGTCATCAGCCGCTTCCACCGGCCCGACCGGGCCCGCGCCCGGGCGGCCCGGGCGGCGGCCGCCCGGCTCACGCCGCGGGAGCGCCAGGTGCTGGCCGCGCTCGCCGACGGGCTGACGAACGCGGACATCGGACAGCGCCTGCGGCTGCGGGAGTCGACGGTGAAGGCGCACGTCAGCCGGATACTGACCGGGCTGGGCGTGGCCAACCGGGTGCAGGCGGCGATGATCGCCCGGGACCTGGGCGCGGACCAGGGGGAGTGAGCGCGCGGCGCACGCCGCGTCGGCCCCCGCTCGACGTGGCGTGAGCACAAAGGCCCGTGTCGCACCACGTGCCACGCCGAAACGCCGACGGGGTGCGGCGTTCGTCACACGCCTGCCGCATCCGGGCAGTTGAGCGCGGTGCGCCGGATCGGGGTGTCAGTGGCGGCCCGTACGCTGGACGACATGCGGCCGAGATCTCGTACCTCGCACCACCACCCCGCCTCGCGCCTGTCGAAGGACCAGGCGAACGAGGCGATACGCGTCTTCCTCCAGGCGCGCGGGGGCCGGGCACTGCGGCCCTCGGAGCGCGCCGAATACGACAGGCTGCTGAGTGTCTACATGCGGGCGCTGCGCTGCGAGGTCGAGCAAGCGGCGTAGACGTCCGCCAGGAGGACGATGAGCTGGTCCGAGGAGGATCGGAACGGGGCGCCGTACGGGCAGGGCCAGCCGCCCGGCGAGGACGGGCCGCCGCACGCCGACGGGCTGACGGCCGCGGGCGTGCCGTACTACGAGGACGTGTCCCCCGGCCGCGGCGTGCTGCCGCCCCGCGCCTGGCTGCCCGCCTCGGACGCCGCCCGGCTGACCCTGACCGGCGGCGCGCCCTGGGCCTTCCGGCTGGCCCCCACCGCCACCGCCGAGGACGCGTCCTTCGCGCGGCCCGGTTTCGACGCCTCCGGCTGGGACGAGCTGGCCCTGCCCGCCCACTGGGTGCTGCACGGCCACGGCCGCCCCGCCTACACCAACGTGCGCTACCCGTTCCCGGTGGACCCGCCCCGGGTGCCGGCCGAGAACCCCACCGGCGACCACCGCCGCGTCTTCGACCTGCCCGACGGCTGGCCGGAGGGGGGCGACGCGGTGCTGCGCTTCGAGGGCGTCGACTCCTGCGCGCGGGTGTGGCTGAACGGGCGGGAGCTCGGCACGTTCCAGGGCAGCAGGCTGCCGCACGAGTTCGCCGTCGGCGCGCACCTGCGGCGGCGGGGCAACGTGCTGGCCGTCCGCGTCCACCAGTGGTCGGCGGGCAGCTACCTGGAGGACCAGGACCAGTGGTGGCTGCCCGGGATCTTCCGCGAGGTCGTCCTGGTGCACCGGCCCGAGCAGGCCGTGCGGGACGTCTTCGTGCACGCCTCCTACGACCACGCGCGCGGCGCGGGCACGCTGCGCGTGGACGCCGAGCCCGCGGGCCGCGTCACCGTGCCCGAGCTGGGCCTGGACCTGGCCGCCGGGCAGAGCGCCACCGTCCCCGTCGAGCCGTGGACGGCCGAGACGCCCCGGCTGTACGCGGCCGAGCTGGCCACCGCGGGCGAGCGGGTCCGGCTGCGCGTCGGCTTCCGCACGGTCGCCGTCGAGGGCGGCCTGCTGCGGGTCAACGGCCGGCGCGTGCTGCTGCGCGGCGTCAACCGGCACGAGTTCCACCCGCGGACCGGGCGGGCCCTGGACGCGGCGACCATGCGCCGCGACCTGGTGCTGATGAAGCGGCACAACATCAACGCGGTGCGCACCAGCCACTACCCGCCGCACCCCGCCTTCCTGGACCTGTGCGACGAGCTGGGCCTGTGGGTGGTTGACGAGTGCGACCTGGAGACGCACGGCTTCGCCCCGCTGCGCTGGCGCGGCAACCCGGTGGACGACGACCGCTGGACCCCGGCCCTGCTGGACCGGGCGCGCCGCATGGTCGAGCGGGACAAGAACCACCCCTCGGTGATCATGTGGTCGCTGGGCAACGAGTGCGGCACGGGCCGCGGCCTGACCGCCATGGCCGGCTGGATCCGCGGCCGCGACCCGGACCGCCCGATCCACTACGAGGGCGATCCCTCCTGCGCCGACGCGGACGTGTACGCGCGGATGTACGCGCCGCACGAGGAGGTCGAGCGGATCGGCCGGCGCGCCGAGGCGCCGCTGCCCGACCCGGAGGCCGACGCCCGGCGCCGCGCGCTGCCGTTCGTCCTGTGCGAGTACGCGCACGCGATGGGCAACGGCCCGGGCGGGCTCGCGGACTACCAGCGGCTGTTCGCGGCGTACGAGCGGTGCCAGGGCGGGTTCGTGTGGGAGTGGATCGACCACGGCATCGCCCGGCGCACCCCGGACGGCCGGGAGTACCACGCCTACGGCGGGGACTTCGGCGAGGAGCTGCACGACGGCAGCTTCGTCTGCGACGGGCTGCTGTTCCCCGACCGCACCCCCTCCCCCGGCCTGCTGGAGTTCAAGAAGGTCGTCGAGCCGGTCGCGATCGAGGGCGGCGCCGCGGCGGGCACCGTCCGGGTGGCCAACGGCCAGGACTTCGCCGACCTGTCCCACCTGGCCTTCCGGTGGTCCCTGGAGGTCGCGGGCGAGGCCGTGGCCGCCGGCGGGCTGCCGGTGCCGCCGCTGGCGCCCGGCGAGTTCGCCGAGGTGCCGCTGCCGGACGGGCCGCGGCGCGCCGGGCCGCCGGCGGGAGAGGCGTGGTGGACGGTGCGGGCGGTCCTGGCCTCCCCCACCGCGTGGGCGGACGCCGGCCACGAGGTGGCCTGGGGCCAGTTCCCCGCGGCGCCGCCGCCCCGGCCCGCCCCGGCCGGACCGGCCCTGGCGCCGCGCCGCGCCGGAGGGCTGGTCCGCCTCGGGCCCGGCGCGTTCGACCCGGCGACCGGGACGCTCACGGAGCTGGACGGCATCCCCGTCACCGGCCCGCTGCTGGACGTCTGGCGGGCGCCGACCGACAACGACCTCGGCGCCTCCTGGCAGCCCGACCCGCGGCACGGCCTGACCTGGCGGGACCTGGGCCTGCACCGCATGCGTCACCGCACCGACGCGGTGACGCTCCTGACCCCGGAGGGCGAGGACGGCGGCGAGGACGCGCCGGGCGGGCCCGCCCTGGTCGTACGGACCCGGGTCGCGCCCGCGGGCCGGGACCTCGCGCTGCGCGCGGTCTACCGGTGGACGGCCGCCGACGGCCGGCTGCGCCTGGCCGTGTCCGTGGTACCCGAGGGCGACTGGCCGTGCCCGCTGCCGCGGCTGGGCGTACGGCTGGGGGTGCCCGCCGCGTTCGGCGAGGCGGCCTGGTACGGCGGCGGCCCCGGCGAGGCCTACCCGGACACCCGGTCCGCGGCGCGGATCGGGCTGTGGCGGATGCCGGTGGACGCGATGCAGACCCCGTACGTACGGCCGCAGGAGAACGGGGCGCGCGCGGACGTGCGGTGGGCGCGGCTGGCGACCGCCGGGGGGCGCGCGGTGCGCGTGGCGGGCGAGCCGCCGTTCTGGTTCACGGCGCGGCGGTGGACCAGCGAGCAGCTGGACGCGGCCGCGCACCTGCCCGACCTGGTGCCGTCCCCGGACACGGTGTGGGTGAACCTCGACCACGGCCAGCACGGCATCGGCACGCAGTCCTGCGGCCCCGGCGTGCTGCCGCCGTACCGGCTCGACGCGGCGCCCGCCGCCTTCTCCCTCACCTTCTCGGCGGAGGGGCCCCGGGACGACACGCCCTAGGCGGGGACGACCGGGGCTGGGCGGGCCTCAGCTCTCGCCGAAGAGCGCGAGCAGGTCCTCCCGCCCGAACGTCCGGGCCGTCTCCACCGCCGACGGCGAGCCCGCCCGCGGGTCCGCGCCGCCGGCGAGCAGCGCCCGGACGACCGCGGCCTCGCCCTTGAAGGCCGCGCCCGCCAGCGGGGTCTGGCCCCGGCCGCCCGTCCGGTCGGCGTCCGCGCCGCGCGCGAGCAGCGCGGTCACCGCGTCGGCGTGCCCGTGGTAGGCGGCGAGCATCAGCAGCGAGTCGCCGCTGTCGTTGGTGAGGTCGACGGGGACGCCCGCGTCCACGTAGGCGGCGAGCGTGTCGGTGTCGCCGTGCCGCGCCAGGTCGAAGACCTTGGCCGCGAGTTGCAGCACCTCGGGGTCGTGCGCGGGCTCGTGCTCCGCGTGCGGTCCGCTCATGGTGGGTTCGCCTCCGGCTGGGCTCGCGCGGGTGCCGCCTTCGGGAGCGAGACGGCGGTGCGGGCATGCGCCCTCCACCCTACGCACGCGGCCGGGCCGCGTCCGGCTCCCGCGGCCGTGTCCGGCGACCCGTCCGGGGGATTCGGATGATAAAACGCCCATTTGCAGCTTTCGACACTCGAAACACCATGTGACTATATAGTCACTTAAAGCGACCGCCTCTGACCATTCGGGAGTCTGTGGTGATCCTCTCCGTCTCCGGTGTCGTCCTGCTGGGCGTCATCGTCTTCGTGTACTTCCGCAAGGATTCGCTCAAGGCGTCCCACGCCATCATCTGCACGCTGTTCGGCTTCTACCTGTCGAGCACCGCGATCGCACCGAGCATCAAGGCGGGCGGGGCGAGCCTCGCCAGCTTCCTCAGCGGGGTCAAGATCTGACGTGGCCACCAGACCGCTCCCCCGCCTGCTCGCCGCCCTCCTGCCCGGCGCCGCCGCGCACACCCGCCGCCCCGGCCGCGGCCGGGCCCTCGCCCGGAGCGCGGCGGACGGCGCCGCCGACACCCTGCACCCCCTGATCACCGTGACGCGCGGGCTGCGCGTCCTGGGCGGCCGCGCCCGGCGCTGGTGGGCGGCCACGCCGAGCGAGCGGCGCGGCCCGGTCCTGGTCCTCGCGGGCGCCAGCGCCCTGGTGGTCGCCCTCCTGCCGTACGGGCCGCTGGGCGCGGCGCTCGCGCTGCTGGCCTCGGCGGCCTGGGCGGGCCGGGCGGGCACGTCCGAGGCGTCGGCGCCCGGCCCGGACGAGACCGGCGCCGAGCGCCTGGCCACGCTCTACGAGGCCCTGGTCCCCTACTTCCACGCCGCCGGGGACACGGAGGACGGCTACTGCCACGGCGGCGACTGGGCGGCCGTCTTCGACGGCTACGCGTTCGACGAGGACGGGCGGCCGACCCGGCTGCGACTGCGCTATCCGGCGCGGTTCACCGACGGCGAGCCGGAGGCCCGGGCCCGCGTGGAGCAGGTGCTGTGCGCGAAGTCGGGTCGCGGCCGGGAGTACCTGTTCGACTGGGACCAGGAGGCGAACCGGCTCACCATGGCCGTGCTGCCCGCCCTGTCCACCACCATCCGCGCGCAGCGGTTCGTCACCGCGCCCGGCGAGACCGTGCTCGGCTTCACCGACGGCTCCTCGGCCCAGCGCACCCTGCCCGTCTTCGACGGCGCGCAGGGCCCGCGCGGCGAGTCGGCCGCGGGGCCGCGGGACGTGCCCGCCGTCGTCTGGCGCACTGGGCCGCGCTCGACCGAGCCGCACCTGCTGGCGCTCGGCCAGCCCGGCAGCGGCACCACGACGCTGCTGCGGTCGGTGGCGATCCAGGCGCTGCACCACGGGGACGTGCTGGTGGTGGACGGCGCGGGCACCGGCGAGTACGCGTTCCTGGCCGGGCGCGCGGGCGTGCTCGCCGTGGAGTGCGGGCTCGGCGGGGCGCTGGCGACGCTGGAGTGGGCGGCCCGCGAGACCGAGCGGCGGCTGCTGGCCGCGGGCCGGGCCCGGCAGTTCGGCCACCCGGCGCCGGAGGACGTGCGCCGTCCGCTGTGGCTGGTGGTGGACCGGCCCTCGGTGCTCGGGCAGCTCGCGGCCGCCGACGGCCGACCCGACCCGCGCGAGCTGCTGGGCGTGCCGCTGCGGCACGGGCGCACGGCCCACGTGCGGGTGGTGGTCGGCGACCAGCTCGACGCGGCCGACGCGCTGGGCAAGGCGGTGTGGGCCAACACCCGGGCCCGCGTGGTGCTCGGCCAGGTCACGCCCGAGCAGGTGCGGGCCGTGCTCGGCGAGCCGCCGCGCACCACCCCGGCCCCCGAGGCGCCCTGCGGCCGGGGCTACGCGCGCGTGGGCACCGGCCCGGTGCACCGGCTCCAGGTGCCCGCCACGCCCGACCCGTACGACGACGCCACGAGCGAGACGCAGCGGGAGGCCGTGCTCGGGCTGCTGCCGGAGCGGTTCGCACCCGGCCCGTACGACAGCCCCCCGCAGGGACCGGGCTCGGGGCCCGGCGCGGGCCTGGCCGCGGGGCCGGGCGCGGGCGCGGGCGCGCCGAGCCTGCGCAAGGCCCG
>NZ_JAVSCF010000017.1:0-47894 GCF_031932565.1 Streptomyces sp. B1866 | reverse complement strand
CGGCGGGCCCGGGGCGGCGGCCGGGGCCGGCGGGGACGCGGGTGGCGAGGTCCGGCGGCGGCTGCTGGCCGTCGAGCCCGGGCGGCGGCGGCGCGCCCTGCTGGAGCGGCACTGCCGCGCCGAGGCCGCCCGGGTGATCCGGCTGGAGGAGGCCGCCGTCGACCCGGCCGCGCCGCTGACCACCCTCGGTTTCGACTCCCTGCTCTCCCTCGAACTGCGCAAGCGGCTGGAGGCCTCGCTGGGGGTGCGGCTGCCCGCGACCGCCATGTGGCGCTTCCCCACGATCGACGCGCTGGTGCCGTTCCTCGCCGAGCGGATGGGCATCGCCCTTCAGGCCGCGCCCGAGAGCGCGGCGGACGGCACCGCCCCCGGAGCGGAGATCAGCGGACCCGACAGCGCAGACACCGGCGGGCAGGACGGCGGGCTCGACAGCGAGCTCGACGCGCTGTCCGAGAGCGAACTCGCGGCGCTCCTGATGGCCAGGACCCAGCAGATCGACGAAGGGCGTTGAGCATGACCACGCCGCACGACACCCCGACCCCGGCCGCCGCGCTGAAAAGCGCCTTCCGGACCATCGAACGGCTCCAGGGCCGGCTCGACGCCCAGGAGCGCGCCGCCGCCGAGCCGATCGCCGTGATCGGCCTGGGCTGCCGCTTCCCCGGCGGCGCGGTGGACGCCGACAGCTACTGGCAGTTGCTCGCCGACGGCGTGGACGCGGTCCGCGAGGTACCGCCCGACCGGTGGAACGCCGAGGAGTTCTTCAGCGCCGAGCCCGCGCCCGGGAAGCTGGCCACCAAACGGGGCGGCTTCCTGGACCGGGTCGACCAGTTCGACCACGCGTTCTTCGGCATCTCCCGCCGCGAGGCGGTGTTCATGGACCCGCAGCAGCGGCTGACCCTGGAGGTCGCCTGGCAGGCGGTGGAGCACGCCGGGCTCGCGCCCTCCGCCCTGGCCGGCAGCCGCACCGGCGTCTACCTGGGCGTGTGCAGCTCCGACTTCGCGATGGAGACGCTGCGCCACCCGCTGGACTTCTCCGCGTACGCCAGCACCGGATCGGCGCACAGCGTGGTCGCCGGCCGGCTGTCCTACACCCTGGACCTGCGCGGCCCGAGCGTCGCGGTGGACACCGCCTGCTCCTCCAGCCTGGTCGCGGTGCAGCAGGCGTGCGCGGGCCTGCGCGCCGGCGAGTGCGACCTCGCGCTCAGCGGCGGGGTCAACGTCATCCTCTCGCCGCTGCCCAGCATCTCCTTCTCCCAGTTCGGCCGGATGGTCTCGCCGGACGGCCGCTGCAAGGCGTTCGACGCCTCGGCGGACGGCTACGTACGCGGCGAGGGCTGCGGCGTCGTCGTCCTCAAGCGGCTGTCCGACGCGGTACGCGACGGCGACCAGGTGATGGCCGTCGTCCTCGGCGGCGCGGTCAACCAGGACGGGCGCAGCGCGGGCGTCACCGCGCCCAACGGCTCGGCGCAGCGGGACGTGCTGCGCCGGGCGGTGGCCGCCGCCCGGATCCGGCCCGAGGAGGTGTCGTTCGTCGAGGCGCACGGCACCGGCACCCGGCTCGGCGACCCGATCGAGGTGGAGGCGCTGGCCGAGGTCTACGGGCGGCCCGAGGGCGCCCCCGTCTACCTGGGAGCGGGCAAGACCAACATCGGCCACCCGGAGGCGGCGGCCGGCATCGCCGGGCTGATCAAGGCCGTGCTGGCGCTGCACCGGGGCACCATCCCCGGCAACGTCCACTTCCGCGAGCTGAACCCGGACATCTCCTTCGACGGCACGACCTTCGCGGTGCCCACCGCCCCGACGCCCTGGCCGGACACCGGCCACCCGCGCACCGCGGCCGTCAGCGCCTTCGGCTTCAGCGGCACCAACGCCCACGTCGTCCTGCGCGAGGCGCCGCCCCGCCCGGCCGCCGAGCCCGACGAGCGGCGCCCGGCGTCGGTGCTGGCGCTGTCCGCCCGTACCGGCGCCGCGCTGACCGAGCTGGCCCGCGCTTACGGCGACCGCCTGACGCGGGGCGGCGAGCCGCTGGCCGACCTGTGCCACGCGGCCAACACCGGCCGCGCCCGCTTCGACCACCGGCTGGCCGTCACCGGCCGCACCCGGCAGGAGGTGGCCGGGCGGCTGGCCGCCTGGGCGGCGGGCGACCCGGACGGCGCGGGCACGGCCGCCGGCGAGGGGCCGGGCGGCGAGACCGTCTTCGTCTTCGCCGGGCAGGGCGTGCAGCGGGTCGGCATGGCCCGCGGCCTGTACGAGACGCAGCCGGCCTTCCGGGCCGCGCTGGAGCGCTGCGAGGAGATCCTGCGGCCGGACCTGGAGCGGCCGCTGCTGTCCGTGCTCTACCCGCAACACCCCGGGTCGCCGGAGGCGGCGGCCCGGCTGGAGGAGACCGGGTACGCCCAGCCCGCGGTCTTCGCCGTCGAGTACGCGCTGGCCGAGCTGTGGCGCTCCTGGGGGGTGGAGCCGGCCGCGGTCCTCGGCCACAGCTTCGGCGAGTACGTGGCGGCGTGCGTCGCGGGCGTGATGAGCCTGGAGGACGGGCTGGCGCTGACCGTGGCCCGCTCCCGGCTGATGGCGACGCTGTCCGGGCACGGCGCCATGGCGGCGATCGCCGCGCCGGAGCTGGTGGTGGCCGAGGAGATCGCCGACCACCCCGAGGCGGTCTCCATCGCCGCGGTCAACGGCCCGGTGGCCACCACCGTCTCCGGCGACCGGAAGCTGGTGGCGGAGGTGTGCGCGGCGTTCGCCGCCCGCGGGGTGCGGGTCAAGCAGCTGGCGATCACCACGGCCTCGCACTCGCCGCTGGTCGAGCCGATCCTGAAGCCTCTGCGCGAGGCCGCCGCCGCGATCCGCTTCCAGCCGCCCCGCATCCCGCTGGTCTCGAACCTGGACGGCCGGGCGCTGGCGTGGGACGCCGCGCCCGACGCCGACTACTGGTGCGAGCACGCCCGGCGGCCGGTGCGGTTCGCCGCGGGCGTGGCGACCCTGCTGGACCTGGGCGCCCGGCACTTCGTCGAGACCGGCCCCGCCCCGGTGCTGCTGGGCCTGGTGGACGCCGTGGTGCCGCCCGAGCGCGGCGCCGTGCTGCTGCCCAGCCTGCGGCCCCGGCAGGACGACTGGCAGGTCGTCACCGACTCCGTCGCCCGGCTGTACGCGGCGGGCGGCGAGATCGACTGGCGGGGCTGGGACCGGGACTACCGCAGGACCCGGGTGGCCGTGCCCGCCACCCCGTTCGAGAAGACCGTGTGCTGGCGCGAGCCGCGGCAGCCCGGCAGCGCGGCGGCCGGCGGCGGCGTCGAGCCGCTGCCCGACGGCGGCGCGGCGGAGGGCGGGCCCGCGGACGAGGAGCTGCTGTACCGGCTCGACTGGCGGCCGGCGCCACCGGCCGGTGACCGTACGAGCGGTGACCGTACGGCCGGTGACCGTACGGGCGGCGAGGCGCCGGGCGGGTGGCTGCTGTTCGCGGACGCCTCCGGGGTGGCCGACGCGCTGGCCGGGCGCCTGCGCGAGCGGGGCCGGCGGTGCGTGCTCGTCACGCCCGGCCCGGAGTACCGGCCGCGGGACGCGGAGGGCCGGGCCGCGGTGCGCCCCGGTCACCCCGGCGACCTGCGGGACCTGCTCGCCGGGCTGGACCTCGCGGACAGCGAGGAGCTGACGGCCGTCCACCTCTCCAGCCTGGACTGGCGGGACCCGGGCCAGGCGCAAGGCGGCTGCCTGGAGGTGGCCCGCGCGGTCGGCGCGCTGGCCGGCGCCGGCCGTGCGGCCCGGCTGTGGCTGGTGACCCGGGGCGCGGTGCCCGCCGGGCCGCCCGGCCCGCGGCCGGTGGCCGCCCCCGCGGCCGCGCTGTGGGGCCTGGGCCGGTCGCTCCAGCAGGAGCACGCCGCGCTGTGGGGCGGCCTGGTGGACCTCGACCCCGGCCAGGCGCCCGCGGAGCTGGCCGAGGGGCTGCTGCGGGAGGTCGCACACCGGCGCGGCGAGGACCAGGTCGCGCTGCGCGGCAGCCGCGCGTACGTCCCCCGGCTGGTGGCCGCCGCCGGCGACGCCGCCCCCCGGCGTACGGCGGGCCTGCGCCGCGACGCCGCCTACCTGGTCACCGGCGGACTGAGCGGCGTGGGCCTGGCCATCGCCCGGTCGCTGGCCGGGGCCGGGGCGCGCCGGCTGGTGCTGGTCGGCCGCACGCCCCTGCCAGCGCGCGCGGCGTGGGCGGGCCTGCCCGGGGACCACCCGGCGACGGCGCGGGTGGCCGCGGTGCGCGCACTGGAGGCGCTGGGCGCGGAGGTCCACGCCGAGGCGTTCGACGTCGCCGACGAGGCCGCCCTGGCCGGCTTCCTGGACCGCTGGGACGGCGAGGGCCGCCCGCCGCTGCGCGGCGTGGTGCACGCGGCCGGCGAGGGCGCGGTGATCCCGCTGGCCGAGCTGGGACGCGAGGACCTGGAGCGCCAGTGGCGCGGCAAGGCGCTGGGGGCCTGGGCGCTGCACCGGCACCTGGCCAGGCGGCCGCTGGACTTCTTCGTGCTGTGCTCCTCGACCAGCTCGGTGCTCAGCTCGCCCTCCTTCGGCGCGTACGCCGCGGCCAACGCGTACCTGGACGCCCTGGCCCACCAGCGCCGGGACGCCGGGCTGCCGGGGCTGAGCGTCAACTGGGGCATCTGGCGGGACACCGGCATGGCCGCCCGCGCGCCCGGCGCGGGCCCGGGCCTGAGCCGGGGCATGGGCACGCTGGAGCCCGACCAGGCGGTGCGGGTGTTCCACCAGCTGCTGCGGTCGGACGCCGCGCAGCTCGCGGCCGTACCCGTGGACTGGTCCGACTGGGGCCGCCGGTACCGGGACGCGTCCGGGTCCGCGCTGCTGGACGAGCTGATCGGCGCACCGGCCGCCGGACCGGCCGAGCCCGCCGCGCGGGCCGGCCGGTCGTTCCTCACCCGCGAGGAGCTGTTCGGGCGGCCGCCCGAGGCGCGGCCCGCGCTGCTGGCCGACCGCCTGCTGGAGACCCTGGCGGCCACGCTGGAGGACCGCGACGCGCGGCCGGGGCCGGACCAGCCGCTGGTCGACCTGGGCGTGGACTCCCTGATGGCGGTGGAGCTGAAGAACGGCATCGACAGCGGCCTGGGCGTGACGCTGCCGGTCGGCGCGTTCCTGGACGGCGCCTGCGTGCGCGACCTGGCCGGGCTGATCCTGGACCGCCTCGCGCAGGAGGAGGACGGCGCCGGCGGCGGCATCGAGCGGGTGGCCCGCGTGGGACGTACGGGGCTGCCGGCGGACGTGGCGGCCGAACTGCTGGCCGAACTGCGCGGCCTGTCCGGGCATGAGGCCGGGACCGCGGTGGAGAGCGAGGGACGGGCATGACGGATCCGACGACGTCGACTGCGGCCGCGGAGCTGGCGGCGGCCCTGGCGGCGCTGCCCCCGGACCAGCGGGCCGTGTTCGAGCGGCGGCTGCGCGAGCGCGGCGTGGTACGGGACGCCTTCCCGCTGACCGCCGCCCAGCGCGGCGTGTGGTTCCTGGAGCAGCTGCGGCCGGGCAACCCCGCGTACACCATCGCCGCCGCGCTGCGCATCCGCGGGCCGCTGGACGCGGGCGTGCTGCTGCGGGCGCTGAACGAGATCGTGCGGCGGCACGAGGCGCTGCGCACCACGTTCGAGGTCCGCGACGGCCGCCCGGTGCAGGTGGTGCACCCGGCCCTGGAGCTGGACCTGCCCGAGACGGATCTGCCGGCCGACGGCGTCCCGTGGGACGAGCCGACCGGGGAGGAGCTTCAGCGGCGGGTGTTCGCCGCGCTCGGCGGCCCGTTCGACCTGGCGGCCGGGCCGCTGCTGCGGGTGCGGCTGCTGCGGCTGGGCCCGGCGGACCGGGTGCTGGCCCTGGCCATGCACCACCTGGTCTCCGACGGCTGGTCGGTGCGGGTGCTGGTGTCCGAGCTGACCGAGCTGTACGCCGCGTTCCGCGCGGGCCGGCCCTCGCCGCTGCCGGAGCCGGGCATCCAGTACGGCGACTTCGCGGTGTGGCAGCAGCGCCGGCTCGCCGAGCAGGACATCGCCGCCGGGGTGGCGTACTGGCGGGGCCACCTGGCGGGCGCCCCCGACGTGCTGGGCCTGGCCACCGACCGGCCCCGCCCCGCCGTGCAGGGCTTCCGCGGCGGCTCGGTGCCGGTGCGGCTGCCCGAGCCGCTGATGCGCGAGCTGGCCGAGGTCGCCCGGCGGCACCGCGCCACGCCGTACATGGCGCTGCTGGCGGTGCTGCACACCGTGCTGCACCGCTACAGCGGCCAGGACGACGTGGTGATCGGCGTGCCCACCGCGAACCGGACCCGCCGGGAGGTGGAACCGCTCATCGGGTTCTTCGTCAACACCCTGCCGGTGCGGGCGGACCTGAGCGGCGACCCGGCCTTCGCCGAGCTGCTGGAGCGGGTCCGCGAGGCGTGCGTGGGCGCGTACACGCACGAGGAGCTGCCCTTCGAGCGGATCGTGGAGGAGCTGCGCGTCCCCCGCGACCTGAGCCGGCCGCCGGTGTTCCAGGCGTGCCTGTCCTACCAGAGCGACCCGCTGCCCGCGCTGGCCATGGGCGACGTGGAGATCCGGCAGCTGCCGCTGGCCGCCCGGGGCGCCCGCTTCGACCTGGAGCTCCAGGCGTTCGACGACGCGGGGGCGCTGGCCGGCTGGTTCGAGTACGACCGGGACCTGTTCGACGCGGCCACCGTGGCCCGGCTGGCCGGCCACTTCCGGCGGGTGGCCGAGCTGGTGGCCCGCCACCCGGACGTGCCCGTGGGCGGCCTGGAGCTGCTGGACGCCGACGAGCGGCACCGGCTGGTGGCCGAGTGGAACGCCACCGCGCGCGAGTGGCCCGGCGCGGGCTGGATCCACCAGGAGTTCGAGAAGCAGGCCCGGCTGCGGCCGGACGCCGAGGCGGTCCGCTTCGAGGGCCGGTCGGTCGGCTACGCCGAGCTGAACCGCCGCGCCAACCGGCTCGCCCACCACCTGACCGGCCTGGGCGTGGGCCGGGACGTGCTGGTCGGGGTGTGCCTGGAGCGCTCGCCGGAGCTGGTGGTCAGCCTGCTGGCGGTGCTGAAGGCGGGCGGCGCGTACGTGCCGCTGGACCCGGGCCACCCGCCGGCCCGGCTGGCGTACGTGATGGCGGACGCGGCGGCGCCGGTGCTGCTGACCCGGCGCGGACTGACCGCCGTCACCCCGCCGGAGGGCACCCGGGTGCTGTACGTGGACGAGCCCGAAGCGGTGGCGGGCCGGCCCGACCACGACCCGGACGTGAAGGTCGGCGGCGAGGACCTGGCGTACGTGATCCACACCTCCGGCTCCACCGGGCGGCCCAAGGGCGTGATGAACGTGCACGCCGCGATCCGCAACCGGCTGCTGTGGATGCAGGACGCCTACCCCGTCGGGCCGGGCGACCGAATCCTCCAGAAGACGCCGTTCTCCTTCGACGTGTCGGTGTGGGAGTTCTTCTGGCCGCTGATGACCGGCGCGACGCTGGTGGTGGCCCGGCCGGACGGGCACCGCGACGCCCGCTACCTGACGGAGGTCATGCGCGCGGAGAGCGTCACCACGGCGCACTTCGTGCCGTCCATGCTCCAGGTGTTCCTCACCGAGCCGCGGGCCGCGGACCTGCCCGGGCTGCGCCGGGTGTTCTGCAGCGGCGAGGCGCTGCCCGACGCGCTGCGCGACCGCTTCCTGGCCGCGTCCACCGCCGAGCTGCACAACCTCTACGGGCCCACCGAGGCCGCCGTGGACGTCACCGCCTGGGCCTGCGGCCGAGGCGACGGGCCCGGCCCGGTGCCCATCGGCCGGCCGATCGCCAACACGCAGACGTACGTCCTGGACGGGCGGCTGCGGCCGGTGCCGGTGGGCGTGGTGGGCGAGCTGTGCGTCGGCGGCCGGAACCTGGCCCGCGGCTACCTGAACAAGCCGGAGCTGACCGCCGAGCGGTTCGTCCCCGACCCGTTCTCCGCCGCGCCCGGCGCGCGGCTGTACCGCACCGGCGACCTGGCCCGGTGGCGGCCGGACGGGGTGCTGGAGTTCCTGGGCCGGATGGACCACCAGGTGAAGGTGCGCGGGCTGCGCATCGAGCCGGGCGAGATCGAGTCGGTGCTCACCGAGCACCCGGGCGTGCGGCAGGCCGTGGTCAGCGCCCGCGCGCGGGCCGCGCACGACGTGCGGCTGGTCGCCCACCTCACCGCGGCGGACGGCCCGGCGCCCACCGCCGCGGAGCTGGCGGCGCACCTGCGGGAGCGGCTGCCGGACTACATGGTGCCGTCCGCCTTCGTCACGCTGCCCGCCCTGCCGCTGGGCCCCAACGGCAAGGTGGACCGGGCCGCGCTGCCCGAGCCGGACGGCGAGCGCCCGGACCTGGCCGCCGCGTACGTCGCGCCCGGCGAGGGCCTGGAGCGGGACCTGGCCGAGCTGTGGCGGGACCTGCTCGGCGTGGCGCGCGTCGGCGTCCACGACAACGTGTTCGACCTCGGCGGCCACTCGCTGCTGATGGTGGAGTTCCGCGCCCGGCTCGCCGACCGGCTCGGACACCGGGTGGAGATGGTGGACCTGTTCCAGTACCCCACCGTCGCCGCCCTGGCCGCGTACCTCGGCTCCGCCGGGGACGCCGCCCCCGCCCTGGCCTCCCGCGGCCGGGGCGAGGCCCGGCGGCTCACCCACGACCGGCGCCGGCACTCCGCCGAGCGCCGCACGCGCGCACGAAACGGTAGGTGACCGACGATGTCAGCCACAGACGCGGACAGCACCCGCATCGCCGTCACGGGCCTGGCCGGCCGGTTCCCCGGCGCGCCCGACGTCGACGCCTTCTGGCGCAACCTGGCCGACGGCCGGGAGAGCGTGTCGGCGCTCACCGAGCGGGACCTGCGGGAGTCCGGCCCGGTGCCCGCGGAGGCGGCCGACCCGCGCTACGTGCGGGCCAAGGGCGTGCTCGCGGACGCCGACCGGTACGACGCGGGCTTCTTCGGCCACACGCCGCGCGAGGCCGAGCTGCTGGACCCCCAGCACCGGGTGTTCCTGGAGTGCGCCTGGGAGGCGCTGGAGTCGGCGGGCGTGGACCCGGGCTCGTTCGGCGGCCGGATCGGCGTCTTCGGCGGCGCCAGCCTCAACTCGTACCTGATGTTCAACCTGCTGGGCAACCGCCGGGTGTTCGAGTCGGCCGGCGCCTACCGCGCGCTGCTGGCGGGCGACAAGGACTTCCTGGCGACCCGGGCGGCGTACGCCTTCGGCCTGACCGGCCCGGCCGTCACCGTCCAGACCGCCTGCTCCACCTCGCTGACGGCCGTGCACCTGGCCTGCCAGAGCCTGCTGGCCGGCGAGTGCGACCTGGCGCTGGCCGGCGGGGTGTCGGTGTCGGTGCCGCTGACGTCCGGCTACCCGCACGAGCAGGGCGGCATCCTGTCCGCCCAGGGCCGCTGCCGCCCCTTCGACGCCGCCGCCGACGGCACCGTGCCCGGCAACGGGGTGGGCCTGGTGGTGCTGCGCCGCCTCGCCGACGCGCTGGCGGCGGGCGACCGGGTGGACGCCGTCATCCTGGGCACGGCCGTCAACAACGACGGCTCCGACAAGGTGGGCTGGACCGCGCCCAGCGTCACCGGCCAGGCCGAGGTGATCGCCGAGGCGCTGGCGGTGGCGGACGTGGACCCGGCCACCATCGGGTACGTCGAGGCGCACGGCACCGGCACCGCGCTGGGCGACCCCATCGAGATCGCCGCCCTCACCCGCGCCTGGCGGGAGTACACCCCCGCGACGGGCTACTGCGCGATCGGCTCGGTGAAGAGCAACGTCGGCCACCTGGACGCGGCCGCCGGGGTCACCGCCCTGATCAAGGCGGTGCTCGCGCTGCGCGAGGAGGCCATTCCGGCCACCGCCGGGTTCACCGCGCCGAACCCGGAGCTGTCCCTGGAGACCACGCCGTTCTACGTCACCGGGGAGCGGCGGCCCTGGCCGCGGGGCGGCGCGCCGCGCCGGGCCGCCGTCAGCTCCTTCGGCATCGGCGGCACCAACGCGCACCTGATCCTCCAGGAGGCGCCGGCCGCCGAGCCCGCTCCCGCACCGGCCGCCGACGGGCCGGTGCCGCTGCCGCTGCCGCTGTCCGCCCGCTCCGCCGACGCCCTGGCGGCCGGGGCGCACCGGCTCGCCGACCACCTGGCGGCGCACCCGGACACCCCGCTGGCCGAGGTGGCGCACACCCTCGCGTACCGGCGGAAGGCGTTCGAGCGGCGCCGGACGGTGCTGGCCGCCACCCCGGCGGACGCGGTCGCCGCGCTGCGCCGCCTCGCGCCCGCCGACGCCGTACGGGCCGCGGAGAACGCCCCGGTGGCGCTGCTGTTCCCCGGCCAGGGCGCCCAGTACCCGGGCATGGCCCGCGGCCTGTACGCGCGCCACCCGGCCTTCGCCGCCGCGGTCGACCGGTGCGCGGAGCTGTTCGCCGGGCACCTGGGCGAGGACCTGCGGCCGCTGCTGTTCGACGGCGCGGCGGAGGGCGCCGGCGAGCGGCTGGCCCGTACGGGCACCACCCAGCCCGCGCTGTTCACCGTCGGGTACGCGCTGGCCCGGCTGTGGGAGGAGTTCGGCGTGCGGCCGCGGGCGATGGCCGGGCACAGCGTCGGCGAGTACGTGGCCGCCTGCCTGGCCGGCGTCTTCTCGCTGCCCGACGCGGTGCGCCTGGTGGCCGTCCGGGGGCGGCTGGCCGAGGCCATGCCGCCGGGCGCGATGCTGTCGGTGTTCCTGCCGGAGGCCGAGGCCCGGGCGCTGGCGGCGGACGGCCCGCTGGAGGTCGCCGCGGTCAACTCCACCGGCCTGAGCGTGGTCAGCGGCCCCGAGGAGGACATCGCCGCGCTCCAGCGGCGGCTGACCGCCGAGGGCACCGGGTGCAGGCGGCTGCGCACCTCGCACGCCTTCCACTCCGCGAGCATGGACGCGGCCGTGGAGCCGCTGGTGGCCGCGGTGGCACGGGTGCCGCGCGAGGCGCCCGCCGTACCGTTCCTGTCCTGCGTGACCGGCACCTGGATCACCGCCGAGCAGGCCACCAGCCCCGCGTACTGGGGCCGCCAGCTGCGCGAGCCGGTGCTGTTCGCCGCCGCGCTCCAGGAACTGCTCGCCGACGAGGACCTGGTGCTGCTGGAGGCCGGGCCGGGCCGGACGCTGGGCGACTTCGCCCGCGCCCACCGGTCCTGGCGGCCGGGCCGCACCGCGCCGGCCTCGCTGCGGCACCCGGGCGAGGAGCGCGAGGACCACGAGGCGCTGCTGGAGGCGCTGGGCGGCCTGTGGGCGGCCGGGGTGCCGGTGGACTGGCGGCCCGCGCTCGGCGGGCAGGCCGGACGCGGGCCCGCGCTGCGGCTGCCCGGCTACGCCTTCCAGCGGCAGCGCTACTGGGTGCGGCCGGACTCCTCACCTGTCGGCGCCGGGGAGGAGCCGCAGGAGACCGCCGGGGGCTTCTGGGCGCCCGGCTGGAAGCGGCTGCCCGAGCCCGCCGCCCGGCCCGCGCCCGCGCCCGGCGCGGCGGACCGCGAGCTGTGGGCCGTGCTCGGCGCCGACCTGCCGCTGGGCGCCGCGCTCGCCGACCTGCTGGCCGCCGAGGGGCACCCGGTCGTACGGGTCGAGGCGGGCGCGGCGCTCGACCACGGCCCGGACGGGTCGTGGCGGGTGGACCCCGCCGACCGGGAGCACCTGGCGGACCTGCTCAAGGGCCTGGACGCCGACCGGCCGGGCCCGCTGCGGCTGGTGCACCTGTGGAGCACCGGCCGCGCCCCCGGCGGGGAGCCGGACGCCGACGCGCTGCGCGCGGCCCGGCGGACCGGCTTCGACAGCCTGCTCGCCCTCGCCCAGGCCCTGGGCGAGCCGCGGCGGGACGGGCCGGTCACGCTCGACGTGCTGTGCCGCGGCGTGCACAGCGTCACCGGCGAGGAGGCGCTCCAGCCGGAGAACGCCGTCCTGCTGGGCGCCTGCGCGGTGATCCCGCAGGAGGTGCCCGGCGTCGCCTGCCGCAGCGTGGACGTCACCGGCCTGGACCCGTACGACCCGGGCCCGGCGCCGGTGCGGGCGCTGCGCGCGCTGCTGGACCGGCCGGTGGCCGACCGGGAGCTGGCGCTGCGCGGCACGCACGGCTGGCGGCGGGAGGACGACGCCGTGCCGCTGGACGCTCCGCAGGCGGACGGCACCGGCGCCGACGGCCCGTACGGCGGGCTGCCGGTGCGGGTCCGGCCGGGCGGGGTGTACCTGGTCACCGGCGGGCTCGGCGGCGTCGGCCTGGCGCTGGCCGAGACGCTGGCGGACGCCGCCGAGCGGCCCGTCCTCGGCCTGCTGGCCCGCTCGCCCTTCCCGGCGGCCGACGAGTGGGACGGCTGGCTGGCCGCGCACGGCGCCGACGACCCGGTCAGCGCGCGCATCGGCCGCCTGCGGCGGCTGGCCGGGCGCGGCGCCCGGGTCGAGGTGCTGCGCGCCGACGTCACGGACGCGGCGGCCACGGCCGCGGCGGTGGCCGCGCTGCGCGACCGGCACGGCCCCCTGAACGGCGTCGTCCACGCGGCGGGCCTGCCCTCCCGGGGCATGATCGCCGGCAAGTCGGCGCAGGACGCGGACGAGGTGCTGGCGGCGAAGACCACCGGCACGCTGGTGCTGGACGCGGTGTGCCGGGAGGACCCGCTGGACTTCCTGCTGCTGTGCTCGTCGGTGACGGCCCGGCTGGGCGGGCCGGGGCAGAGCGACTACGCCGCGGCCAACGCCTTCCTCGACGCCTTCGCGCAGTGGAAGCGGCAGCACACCGGCGCCCCCGTGACCGCGATCGCGTGGGACACCTGGCGCGGCGTCGGCATGGCCGCCGGGCTC
The DNA here is from genome assembly GCF_031932565.1 of Streptomyces sp. B1866. Classification (NCBI taxonomy): domain Bacteria; kingdom Bacillati; phylum Actinomycetota; class Actinomycetes; order Kitasatosporales; family Streptomycetaceae; genus Streptomyces; species Streptomyces sp. B1866. Next base: position 35,070 of record NZ_JAVSCF010000017.1, on the reverse strand, counting down.
GGCACCCGGCTGGGCACCGGGCCGGGCGGCGGCGGGCCGGCCGGGCACCCGCTGCTGCGGCTGGTGGAGGACCGCGACGGGCGGCGCACCTACCGGACCACCCTGGACACCGGGCACTGGGTGCTGGCCGACCACCGCCTGATGGGCCACGGCCTGCTGCCGGGCACGACCTACCTGGAGCTGGTCCGCGCGGCCGTGGCCGAGCAGGCCGCGGGCCGGGTCACCGAGCTGACCGAGGTGCTGTTCAGCGCGCCGGTGATCGTGCCCGACGGCGGCTCCCGGGAGGTGTACACCACGGTCGAACCGGACGGCGACCGGCTGCGGTTCACGGTGCGCAGCCGCGTCGCGGGCCCCGGCGGGGAGCCCGCCTGGCGGGAGCACGCCGGCGGCCGCGTCGTCTTCCACGAGCGCGGCCCGGCCACCGTACGGGACCTGGCCGGGCTGCGCGCGGAGGTGGGCCCGGCCGAGGTCATCGACTCCGAGCAGGAGATCAGGCGCCGCTTCGGGATCGACCGCATCGAGCACGGCGGGCCGCTTCAGTTCGCCTTCGGGCCGCGCTGGCAGTGCCTGCGGGCCATCGAGGCGGGCGAGCGCGGGCTGCTGGCGACGCTGCGCCTGGACGACGCGTTCCTGGGCGACCTGGCGGACTACCCGCTGCACCCGGCGCTGCTGGACGTGGCGGGCGCCGCGGCCCGGCTGCGCGCGCCGGACGTGTACTACCTGCCGTTCAGCTACGGCAGCCTGCGGATCGAGGCGCCGCTGACCGGCACGGTGCACTGCCGGGTGGAGCTGAAGGGCCCGCCCGGCGACGGCGAGACCCTGACCTGCGACACGCACGTATACGACCCCGAGGGCCGGCTGCTGGTGGCCATCGGCGACTTCACCATCAAGCGCATCACCGACCTGGGGGCGCTGCACGAGCAGGTGCGGCGGGCCGTGGCCGACGCGGCGGCCGGACCGGACGAGGCGGGCCCGCTGCGGCTGCTCGCCGAGGGCATGAGCGAGGCGGAGGGCCGGGCGGCGTTCGCCCGCCTGCTGGCCGCGCCCGCCCTGCCCGCGCACCTGGCCGTCACCCGCCGCCCGCTGCCTGCCCTGCTGCGGCTGGCCCGCTCGCTGACCCCCGAGCGGCTGGCCGGCGAGCTGGCCGGGCTGGCCCCGCCGGGCGGCAGCCATCCCCGCCCCGACCTCGACACGCCCTACACGGCGCCGGAGACGGACCTCCAGCGGGCGGTCGCCGAGGTCTGGCAGGAGGTGCTGGGCATCGACCGGGTGGGACTGCACGACGACTTCTTCGCGCTCGGCGGGCACTCGCTGTCCGCCGTGCAGATCGGCGCCAAGCTCCGGCAGCGGTTCGGAGCCGACCTGGAGCTGCGGGACTTCTTCCGCGCGCCCACCGTGGCGCACACCGCCGTCCTGCTGGCGGACGGGCCTGCCCCGGGCGCGGACGCCGGGTCCGGCGGGGACGACCCGATCCCGGTCCTGGACCGCCACGGCGGCGCGGCGGACGGCCCCGACGCGACGGCGGAGATGGCGGAGCTGTCCGACGCCGAGGTGGAGGCGCAGTTGCGCGCACTGCTCGCCGCCGAGGCGGCCGAGGCCGACGGGGCCATCGAGGCCCATGAGTCTGACGAGGCCGGCGGAGCCGCCGAGGCCGACGAACAGGAGAACCCGGCATGACCACCCCTGACCTGCGCGGCATGACGGCCGCCGAGAAGCGGGCCCTGCTGGCCGAGCGGCTGCGGGCCGCGGCGGCCCGGCAGCCGGCGCGCCGGGAGTTCCCCGCCTCGTACGCCCAGCAGCGCCTGTGGTTCCTGGAGCGGCTCACCCCCGGCAGCGCCTCCTACCACGTGCCCGGCGCGCTGCGGGTCCTCGGCCCGCTGGACGTCGGCGTGTGGCGGCGGGCCGTGGCCGAGATCGCCCGGCGGCACGAGGCGCTGCGCACCGTCTTCCGCGAGGCCGACGGCCGGCCGGTGCAGGTCGTCGGCGAGGACGGCGGCCCGTCGGTGACCGTGGCCGACCGCCCGGACCTGCGCGGACCGGACGGCGCGGCGCGCCTGGCGGAGCTGGCCCGGGAGGAGTTCGCCCGGCCCTTCGACCTGGCGGCGGGGCCGCTGCTGCGGATGACGTTCCTGCGGCTGGCGCCCGAGGAGCACGTCCTGCTGCTGACGATGCACCACATCGTCGGCGACCTGTGGTCGACCTCCGTGTTCCTGCGCGAACTCGCCGAGCTGTACGGGGCGATGGCCGCCGGGCGGGCGCCGGAGCTGCCCGCGCCGCGCATCCAGTACGCCGACTGGGCGGTCTGGCAGCGCGGACGGGTGGACAGCGGCGCCGTGGACGGCGACCTGGCGTACTGGCGGCAGGCCCTGGCGGGCGCGCCGCCGGCCCTGGAGCTGCCCACCGACCGGCCCCGTCCGGCGGTGCTGTCCACCCGGGGCGGCTCCCTGCCGTTCCGGCTGCCCGCCCCGGTGATGGACGCGGTGCGGGAGCTGAGCCGCAGGGAGGGCGTCACCCCGTTCATGACGGTGCTGGCCGCCTTCCAGGTGCTGCTGCACCGCTACAGCGGGCAGGAGGACGTCGTGGTCGGCGCGCCGGTGGCCGGCCGGGGCCGCCCCGAGACCGAGCCGCTGATCGGCTTCTTCGTCAACATGCTCGCGCTGCGCACCGACCTGTCCGGCGACCCGTCCTTCCGGGAGCTGCTGGCCCGGGTGCGCCAGGTGTGCCTGGACGGCTTCGCGCACCAGGAGCTGCCGTTCGAGCGGCTGGTGGAGGAGCTGCGGCCGGGCCGCGACCTGTCGCGTACGCCGGTGTTCCAGGTGTCGTTCGTCTTCCAGAACATCCCGCTGCCCGAGTTCACCGCCGGGGGTCTGCGCCTGGAGACGCTGGAGGTGGCGAGCGCCAGCGCCCGCTTCGACCTGGAGTTGCAGGTCTTCGACCGGCCCGACGGGCTGACCGGGTGGTTCGAGTACAACAGCGACCTGTTCGACGCGGCCACCGTGGCGGGCATGGCCGACGCCCTGCGGACCCTGGTCGCGGACCTGGTCGCCCGGCCAGCGGAGCCGATCGGCCGGGCGAGGCTGCTGACCGGCGCCGAGGAGGAGCGGCTGCGCGCCCTGGGCACCGCCGCCCCGCGCGCCTGGCGCGACCCGGCGCCCGCCCACCTGCGGATCGCGGAGCAGGCCGCGCGCACCCCGGGCGCCGAGGCGCTGCGGCACGGCGCCGAGGCGCTGGACTACGCCGCGCTGGACCGCCGCGCCGACCGGCTCGCGCACCGGCTGCGCCGCCTCGGCGTGGGCCCGGGGGCGCTGACCGGCGTCTGCGTGGAGCGCTGCCCGGACATGGTGGTGGCGCTGCTGGCGGTGTGGAAGGCGGGCGGCGCGTGGGTGCCGCTGGACCCGGCGCTGCCCGCCGCGCGGCTGGCGTACATGGCCGAGGACTCCCGGCTCGCGGTGCTGCTGACGCACAGTCCGCTGCTGGGGCTGGTGCCCGCCGAGGGCGCGGCGGTGCTGTGCCTGGACCGGGAGCGCGCCGCCCTGGCCGCCGAGCCGGACGGCCCGCCGCAGGCGCGGGCCACCGGGGACGACCCGGCGTACGTCCTCTACACCTCCGGCTCCACCGGCCGTCCCAAGGGCGTGCAGGTGCCGCACCGGGCGCTGGCCAACTTCCTCGCCTCCATGGCCGAGACGCCGGGCCTGACGGACGCCGACACGCTGCTGGCGGTCACCACCCTGTCCTTCGACATCGCGCTGCTGGAGCTGCTGCTGCCGCTGGCCACCGGCGGCCGGGTGGTGCTGGCCGACCGGGAGACCGCCGCCGACGGCGCCCGCCTGGCGGCCGCGCTGGACGCCTGCGAGGCCACCGTCATGCAGGCCACCCCGGCGACCTGGCGGATGCTGCTGGACGCCGGCTGGCGCGGCCGGCCGGGGCTGCGCGCGCTGGTCGGCGGCGAGGCCCTGCCCGCCGCGCTGGCCGACCGCCTGCTGGGCCTGGGCCTTGAGGCGTGGAACATGTACGGGCCCACCGAGACCACCATCTGGTCCGCGACGGCCCGGCTGGACGGCGGCCCGGTGGTCCTCGGCGAGCCCATCGCCGAGACCGAGCTGCACGTGCTGGACGCCGCCGGCCGCCTGGTGCCGCCCGGCGTGCCCGGCGAGTTGCACATCGGCGGCGCGGGCCTGGCCGACGGCTACCTGGGCCGGCCCGAGCTGACGGCCGAGCGGTTCGTGCCGCACCCGTTCTCCGCCGCGCCCGGCGCGCGGCTGTACCGCACCGGCGACCTGGTGCGCCGCCGCGCCGACGGGTCGGTGGAGTTCCTGGGCCGCCTCGACCACCAGGTCAAGCTGCGCGGCTACCGGATCGAGCTGGGCGAGATCGAGTCGCTGCTGGCCCGCGAGGACGCCGTCGCGCACGCCGCGGTCGTGGTCCGCGAGGACACCCCGGGCGACCAGCGGCTGGTGGCGTACGTGGTGCCCGGCCCGCACGCCGGTCCCGCCGGGGACCTGCCGGGGCTCCTGCGCGAGCGGCTGGGCCGCATGCTGCCCGGCTACATGGTGCCGTCGGTGTTCGTCCCGCTGGACGCGCTGCCGCTGACGCCGAACGGCAAGACCGACCGCGGGGCGCTGCCCGCCCCTGCCTCCGGCGCGGGCGGGCGGGCCGCGCGCGTGGCGCCGCGCACGCCCGCCGAGGCGGCGCTGTGCGCGCTGTTCGCGGAGGTGCTGGGCGTGCCGGAGGTCGGCGCGGAGGACAGCTTCTTCGAGTTGGGCGGGCACTCGCTGCTCGCCACCCGCCTGGTGTCCCGGATCCGCGCGGAGCTGGGCGCCGAACCCGCGGTGCGCACCCTGTTCGAGGCGCCCACGCCCGCGGGTCTGGCCCGGCGGCTGGCGGACGCCGGGGCGGCCCGCCCGCCGCTGGTCCCGCGGCCCCGGCCCGAGGTGCTGCCGCTGTCGTTCGCCCAGCACCGCATGTGGTTCCTGCACGAGATGGACGGGCCGTCCGCGACGTACAACATCCCGCTGGGCCTGCGGCTGACCGGGCCTCTGGACGCGGGCGCGCTGCGCGCCGCGCTGGCCGACGTGACGGCCCGCCACGAGGCGCTGCGCACCGTCTACCCGGCCGTGGGCGGCGAGCCCGGGGCGCACGTCCTGCCGCCCGAGGGCGCCCGCCCGGAGCTGACGGTGGTCCCGCTCGGCGCGGACGAGCTGCCGGGCGCGGCGGCGGACGCCGCGGGCCACGTGTTCGACCTGGCGCGCGACATCCCCGTACGGGCCTGGCTGTTCGCCCTCGGCCCCGAGGACCACGCGCTGGTGGTCGTGGTCCACCACATCGCCGCCGACGGCTGGTCGCTGGCCCCCCTGGCCCGGGACCTGGCCGCCGCCTACACGGCGCGGCTGGCCGGGCGGGCGCCCGGCTGGGAGCCGCCGGCCGTGCAGTACACCGACTACGCGCTGTGGCAGCGGAAGCTGCTCGGCGGCGAGGACGACCCGGGCGGGCTGCTGCGCGGCACGCTGGACCACTGGCGTACGGCCCTGGCGGGCCTGCCGGACCGGATCCCGCTGCCGGCCGACCGGCCGCGCCCGGCCCGCGCCACGCACGCCGGCGGCCTGCACGCCTTCACCTGGGACCGGGAGCTGCACGGGCGGCTCGCGGAGCTGGCCGCCGGCTGCGGCGCGACGCCGTTCATGGTGTTCACCGCGGGCCTGGCCGCGCTGTACGCCCGGCTGGGCGCGGGCGAGGACATCCCGCTGGGCGCCGCCGTCGCCGGCCGCACCGACCGGGCGACCGAGGACCTGGTCGGCCTGTTCGTCAACACCCTGGTGCTGCGCGTGGACGCCTCCGGCGAACCGGCCTTCCGCGAGCTGCTGGCCCGGGTGAAGGAGACCGCGCTGGACGCCTACGCGCACCAGGACGTCCCGTTCGAGTACCTGGTGGACGCCCTCGCCCCGGCCCGCTCGCTGGCCCACCACCCGCTGGTGCAGACCGTGGTGACCTGGCAGACCGGGCCGGGCGGCACGCTGGACCTGCCCGGCGTACGGGCCGAACCGCTCACCGCGCCCACCGGCACCGCTCGGATGGACCTGGCGTGGATGCTCACCGAGCGGCGCGAGCCGGGCGGCGCGCCCGGCGGCATCGAGGGCACCGTCGAGTTCAGCGCCGACCTGTTCGACCCCGGCACCGTACGGGCCCTGGCCGACCGGCTGCACCGGCTGCTCCGGGCGGCGGTGGCCGACCCGGACCGGCCGGTGGCCGACCTGGACCTGCTGGCCCCCGGCGAGCGGCACCGGCTGGTGACCGAGTGGAACGGCACCGCCCGCCCGCTCCCCGACGGCGGCCTGGCCGAGCTGTTCCGCGCCCAGGCGGCGCGCACCCCCGACCGGGAGGCGGTGACCTGCCAGGACCGCGCGTGGACCTACGCCGCGCTGGACGCCGCGTCCGACCGGCTGGCCCGGCGCCTGGCGGACCTGGGCGTGCGCCCCGGCGGTGCGGTGGCCCTGCTGCTGGAGCGCTCGCCGGAACTGGTCGCGGCCGTGCTGGCGGTGGTGAAGGCCGGCGGCGTGTACGTGCCGCTGGACCCGCGGGCGCCGCTGGCCCGGATGCGGCTGATCACCGAGCTGACCGGGGCGTCGGTGCTGCTGGTGGACGACGCCGCGCCCGAGCACCCGGCCCGGGAGGGCTTGCGCGTACTGGACGCGGCCGGCGCCCTCGCCGCCGACACGGACGGCGCGGCGCCGTGGCCGGAGCCGGACCCGTCCCGGACCGCCTACGTGATGTTCACCTCCGGCTCCACCGGCACGCCCAAGGGCGTGGTGGTCAGCCACCGCAACGTCGTCGCGCTGGCCCGGGACCGGCGGTTCGCGGAAGGAGACCACAGCGCGGTGCTGATGCACTCCCCCACCGCCTTCGACGCCTCCACCTACGAGCTGTGGGTGCCGCTGCTGTCCGGCGGCCGCGTCGTCACCGCGCCGCCCGGCCCGGTGGACCTCGACGTGCTGGCCGACACCGTCACCCGGCACGGCGTGACCGCCGCGTTCTTCACCACCGCCCTGTTCAACCTGCTGGCCGAGCAGCGCCCGGCGGCGCTGGGGGCGCTGCGCGAGGTGTGGACCGGCGGCGAGGCCGCCTCGCCGCGCGCCTTCGCCCGCGCCCTGGCCGCCTGCCCGGACACCCGGCTGGTGCACGTCTACGGGCCGACGGAGACCACCACGTTCGCCACCTGCCACCCGGTGGCGGGCCCGGTGGGCGACACGGTGCCCATCGGCCGCCCCATGGACAACACGCGGGTGTACGTGCTGGACGCGCGGCTGCGGCCGGTGCCGCCGGGCGCGCCCGGCGAGCTGTACGTCGCGGGCGACGGCGTCGCCGACGGCTACCTGGGCCGCCCCGACCTGACCGAGCAGCGGTTCACGGGCGACCCGTTCGGCCCGCCCGGCGCGCGGACGTACCGCACCGGCGACCTGGTGCGGCAGCACTCCGACGGGCTCGTGGAGTTCCTGGGCCGCGCCGACGACCAGGTGAAGATCCGCGGCTTCCGCATCGAGCCCGGCGAGGTCGAGGCGGCGCTGCTGGCGCACCCCGGCGTCGCCCAGGCCGCCGTCGTGGTGCGCGAGGACCGCCCCGGCGACCGGCGGCTGGCCGGCTACGCCACGCCCGCCGGCGCCGACGCGCCCGACCCGGCGGAGCTGCGGGCGTTCCTGGCCGAGCGGCTGCCGCGCTACCAGGTGCCCGACACCGTCACCGTGCTGGCGGCGCTGCCGCTGACCGCGAACGGGAAGGTCGACCGGCGGGCCCTGCCCGCCCCGGCCGCGCCCGGCCCGGCCCCGTCCGCGCCGCCGCGCACGGCGGGCGAGCGGCGGATGTGCGAGGCGTTCGCCGAGGTGCTGGGCGTGCCGCGGGTGGGGGTGCACGACGACTTCTTCGAGCGGGGCGGCAACTCGCTGATGGTCACCCGGCTGGTGGCGCGGCTGCGCACCGCCACCGGGGTGCCGGTGCCCATCCGCGCCCTGTTCGAGCACCCGACCCCCGCCCTCCTGGCGGACTGGCTGACCGACCAGGCCGCCACGCCGGACGGCGCCGCGGCCGCCCCGATCCCGGTGGCGGACCGGTCAGGGCCGGTGCCGGTGTCGTTCGCCCAGGGCTGGCTGTGCCAGTACAACCCGGTGCCCGTCGAGGACCCGTTCCACAACGTGCCCACGGCGCTGGTGCTGCGCGGCGGCCTGGACGAGGCGGCGCTGCGCGCGGCGCTGGACGACGTGGTGCGCCGCCACGAGGCGCTGCGGGTGCGGGTGGTCCGCGAGGAGGACGGCCGCTGGACGCAGCACGTCCACCCGGACGGCGGCTGGCCGCTTGCGTCGCTGGACCTGCGGGGGCTGGACGAGGCGGCGCGGGAGCGGGAGCTGCGCGCGCTGCTGGCCCGGGAGGAGCGCCGGCCGTTCCGCACCGCCGAGGAGCCGCTGCTGCGCGGCACCCTGGTGCGTACCGCCGAGGACGAGAGCGTCCTGGTGTGGGTGATCCACCACCTGGTCACCGACAACTGGAGCTACGGGGTGCTGCTGCGGGAGCTGGCCGAGCTGTACGCGGCCCGCCTGGCCGGCCGCGCACCGGGCCTGCCGCCCCTGCCCGTCGGGTACGCGGACGTCAGCGCGTGGCAGCACGGCCGACTGACCGGCGGGGCGCTGGAGCCGGACCTGGCCTACTGGCGCCGCCGGCTCGCCGGCCTGCCCGGGCGGCTGGACCTCGCCGCGCCCGCGCACCAGGCCCTGCCCGCGGCGGTCGGCACCACGCGCGGCTTCGCGCTGGACTCCGGCGCCACGCGGGCCCTGCACGGGCTGGCCCGCAGCGAGGGCGCCAGCCTCTTCATGGTCCTGATGGCCGCCTACCACGTGCTGCTGTCCGCCTACTCCGGCAGCGACGACATCGCGGTGTCCTACCCGCTGGCCGGCCGCGAACGCGAGGAGACGCACCCGCTGATCGGCTTCTTCGTCAACCACCTGATCGCCCGCAGCGACCTGTCCGACGGCCCGACGTTCCGCGAGCTGGTCGGACGGCTGCGGGAGGAGATCCTGGGCGGCTACGCGCACCAGAGCGCGCCGCTGTGGACGCTGCCGGAGGTCGCGGGCCACGACCACGACCCGTTCTCCCTCTCCTTCAACCTGCTCAACGCCGCGGTCGCCGACCTGGACCTGGCCGGGGTGAAGGCCGCCCCGCTGGAGATGGACATCGGCGACGACTACGTCTTCTCCGAGGTCGTCATCACCATGGAGGCGCAGGCGGTCGACCTGTCGCTGATGATGCGCGAGGACGGCGGCGAGCTGCGCGGGATGTGGCTGTACTCCCTGGAGCGCTTCGACGCCCGGGCCGTCGCCGCCCTGACGCACCAGTGGGCCCCGCTGGTCGCCATGGCCACCGCGCACCCGGACACGCCGGTCGCCGAACTGCGCCGCCGCCTGCTCCAGGTCCCGCTGGGCCTCGGGGACGGGGAGCCCCGGTGACCGGCACCTGGCTGACCGACGCGGACCGCGCCGCCCCGGCCGCGGCGCGGCTGCTGTGCCTGCCGTACGCGGGCGGCGGGGCGTCCGCCTACCGCGGCTGGCAGGCCGCCGCGCCGCGCGGCCTGCGGGTGTGCCCGCTGGAGCCGCCGGGCCGGGGCCGCCGGCTGCTGGAGGCCCCGTTCACCCGGCTGGCGCCGCTGGTCAGGTCGCTGACCGAAGACCTGGCCGGGGTGCTGGACCGGCCGTACGCGCTCTTCGGCCACAGCATGGGTGCGCTCATCGCCTTCGAACTGGCACGGGCGCTGCGGCAGCGCGGACTCCCGCCCCCGGTCCGGCTGTTCGTCTCCGGCTCGGCGGCCCCCGAGGTGCCGCGCCACCGCCCCGGGCTGCGGCACGCCACGGGCGCACAGATCCGCGAGGAGCTGCGGTCCCTGGGCGGCACGCCGCCTGAACTGCTGGCGAACGACGAGCTGATGGACCTGGTGCTGCCGGCTCTGCGGGCCGACTTCTCGCTGCTGGAGACCTACGAGTACCGCGTCCGGCCGCCGCTGCCGGTGCCGATCACGGTCTTCGGCGGCAGATCCGACCCGTCGGTCCGGCTGCCGCAGCTGTACCCCTGGCGCGGGCACGGCGCCGCGGGCACCCGGCTGCTGATGCTCCCGGGCGACCACTTCTTCCTGCACACGGCCACCGCGGCGGTGTGGCGGGAGATCAGGACCGACCTGGCACACGACCTTCCGGCCGGCCTCCCCGGCGCCGGAGCGGCAGTGAAGCTCGCCGCGGCCACCACCGACTCGCAGGAAGAAGGCCAGACATGACACACGCACCGGCGCAGCCGCTCACCGAGGGCATCGGCCTGGTCCGGCTGGACCACGTGGGGATCGCGGTCCCCGACCTCGACGCGGCGGTCGACCACTACGAGCGGTCCTTCGGCATGCGCTGCGTCCACCGCGAGGACAACCTCGAACAGGGCGTACGCGAGGCCATGCTGTCCGTGGGCCCCACCCCGGACACCGGCTGCCTGCAACTCCTGGCACCGCTCACCCCCGACTCCCCGATCGCCGCCTTCCTCGGCCGCTCGGGCCCGGGCGTGCAGCAGGTGGCCTGCGTGGTACGGGACGTGACGGCGGCGGCCGACACCCTCCGCGCCCGCGGCGTACGCCTGCTGCACCCCACCCCCCGCACCGGCACGGCCGGGTCCCGCATCAACTTCGTCCACCCCAAGGACGCGGGCGGCATCCTGCTGGAACTGGTCGAACTCCCGGCCGACGCCCCCGCACCGGCCGCCGTCTGACCGGCTGCCGCGCCGATCCCGCCGGGCGGGCGGCGCGGGGGGCCGACGTGTGCCGCGCCTGCCTCTCCGCACACGTCGGCCCCCGTGTCCCTCATCACCGACGGGGGCGTGGCGCCCGGTGCGCGGTTCCGGCCGCGCGGCTACGGGCAGGCGGGGGCGGGGCCCGGACACCGGCCGGGCTCGCCCCGCCGAGGGACGACCCGCCGTCCCAGCGAGCTGGAACGGGGACTAGCGGTTGTACTTGCGGGACAGGTAATCGGCGGCGTTCTCGGTGAGGCCGCTCGCCAGGGCCCGGATGTCGTCCGGCTGGTCCGGGTCCTGCGCGGTCTGCGCCGCCTCGGCCAGGGCCCGGATGTCGCGGAACAGGTCGTCATCGGGCACGTCGTCGGGGTTCACCGGCTTGACTGCCAAGGTCGTTCCTCCTTCTGTCGGGTATCGGTTCACGACGTCCGGCAGGTGCCCGTCGTCGCCACCTGCCGGGGCCCGCTCCGGTCGCGTCCCCGCGGCCGGAGCGGGGGTCTCTAGGNGGCCCGCTCCGGTCGCGTCCCCGCGGCCGGAGCGGGGGTCTCTAGGGGGCGAGGCACCCGGGGCAGTTCACGGGCCGGTGCCATTCCGTCGTCACTCCGGACGCGCCGCACGCCGCGCCACCGGGCCCGGGCCTGTGCACGGTCTCCAGGTCTTGGCCGACCGTCACGGTCCAGCCGCCGGGCGGCGGGACGACGAGGACCGGGTCGTCGTCGTCCGCGACGGGCGGAGTGCGGACCACGGCGGGCCCAGCGCCCAGCTTTTCGCGGAAGCGCCCGATCAACTCGGCCTTGCGGTCACGCTGTCGCAGCGCGTCCGCATCGTCCTTCGCCCGGGCCGCCGTGGTCTTGCCCTTGCGTTTCGTCTGGCGGACTTCGATCGGTCCACTCACGAGTGGTTCCTTTCGATGCGCCCCGCCTGCCGGATGAGAAGGGGAGTCATCCGGTGAGGGCGAGGGGTTTACAGGGTGCCGGTGAAAGCGACGGAGAGCAGAAATCCCACTGCCGCCGAAGCGGCGAACAGGAGCGCGCCGACGACGAACCGGCCGATCATGGAAATCAGGTCGAGTCCTTTTCCGCGAGGACCAGTACGGCGTAGTCCACGTACGCCCGCTGGAAGCGGTGGTGTCCGGGGTTGTCCCGGGCGTGCCTCCGGATCCACTCCACGCATTCGTCCTCGCTGCCGACGAATCCGCTCGTGGCGCCGCAGTCGCTGTCGCCTCCCGTCACGCACATGATCGAACGGACCACTTCGGCCGTCTGGTCCTGTACCAGGTCGTAGGCAACGAAGCGGAAAACCGCCCGGGGCACGCCACTCACCGCCGCTTGACCTCCCTTCGGATCGCGAGGGCGAAGTCCCGGGCGTCGCTGGGGCTGATCGCTCCCAGCGAGATGGACGAGTCGGTACGGCCGCAGGGAGCACAGGGCGCTACCACTTTGATGTCCGGAAGGACCACGCCAAGCTCTGTCAGGGCCATTTCCAAGTCCTGCTTGGCCTTTTCCGCGTCACGCGTAAGGTCCTCGGCGGTCACCAGGGCCGTCCCCGCCCGCGGCTCCGGCACGCGCTCCTCAAGTTCCGGATGCTCGTGTGCGTCCGGCACGAGGGCTCCGAGCTGATCCGCTAACGCGCGGGCGAGATCGATCAGCCGTTCGAGTTCTTCGGACACTGACGGGGTATCAGCCACGAGGGATGCGCCTCCGGTTGACTCGGGGGGGCTGGGTGCTCCATGTAACTGGGTGGTCACGCGGCGCGGTACCGTGTGCGGTGATCGGGACGTGCACATGGATGCAAGCGCAGGAGGCGCGCTATGGGGAGCTTCGAGCCGAACGGGGCGCTGAGGGCGCTGCTGAGCGAGACCGGATGGAGTCCGCGACAGCTGGCCGATGAGGTGAACAAGGTGGGCACCGAGCGCCGCACACCGACGACGTACAAGCGTCAGAGCGTGGTGCACTGGCTCAACGGACACGTCCCCATGGAGGAGAACCGGCCCCTGATCCGTGAGGCGTTCGCGCGTAAGCTGGACCGGTCGATCACATATGCGGATCTTGGGATGGCCCCACCGAAGGATGACAGCCCGAACGGGAGTATGGATACCCTTGAAGGGTTGGCCGACCTAGCCAGGAGTGACATGGACCCCTCGCGCCGCAGCGTTGTCAACACGGCCCTGTTCTCTTCGGCGTTGGGGATTCCCAAGCTGGAAGACCTAGCCGACCGAGTTTCCGCCATCCGGTCTGGCCGCACCAACCAAATCGGCCAGCCGGAAGTCGAATTGGTCAAGGACGCGATCCAGCGCTTTTCCGATCTCGACTACAGGCAGGGCGGCCGCCACACTCGCCCGCAAGCCGCCGCATTCATCGTGAACACGGTCGTCCCATTCCTCCGGGCCAACGCGCCGGAAGCCGTACGCAAGGCAATGCTGTCCGCCGCCTCGGATCTCTGCTACCTGACAGGCTATATGGCCGTTGACGAGGGAATTCACGGAATGGGACAGCGATACTACCTCAAGGCCCTTGAGCTGGCAGGTGAAGCAGAAGACCGTTCCATGTACGTTGTCACATTGTGCGCTATGAGTTCTCAGGCCGTGAACCTGGGTCATGGCGCCCCCGCGCTACGTCTGGCGGATTCGGCGATCCCGGTATCCGCGCAGGAAAGCCCGAACATTCGGGCACACCTGACCGTCCAAAAGGCATATGCCGCCGCAGCAACCGGAGACGTGTCCGGCGCTCATTCGCTGCTCAGCAACGCTGAAGCGCTTATGGCCAGGGCGCAGCCCGAGGAAAAAGCGGTGGTCGGCCACTTCGGCCCGTCCACATTGGCTCGCTACGAGGCGCAGGTTCACTACAGTTTGGGCAAGGTGCGCGAGTCGGTCAGGTCCATGCAGGAGTCCGTCACCTTACGCAGCGGCTCACACACCACGCACACGCGCAGCGAACTGCTCGACACGGCCCGACTCGCAGAGCGCCAGTGCGAAATGGGACACCTTGAAGGGGCATGTGCAACGTGGAACAAGGTGTTGGACAGCTACAAACTCGTCCACTCCGGCCGATGCGACGACCGCATCACTGAAATGCTCCGCATGCTGAAGCCCTATGCCCGGAACCACCACGCTCGGGCCCTGTGGGAGCGCGCGCGGGAGGAGGTTCCGTCGAGAATCCGGACCGCCAGGAACCGAGCCGCGCGCGCATAGAACGGGCTGCGGGGCTTCTGCCGACCCCATGACGGCGGAAGCCTCCCGCACACCCGGCGAACCCAGGGTCAGGAGCCCTTCCCCACCGGCGCCAGGATCGCCACGCACTCCACATGATGCGTCATCGGGAACAGGTCCAGCGCCCGCAGCCACCGCGGCGCGTAGCCGCCCTCGCGGAAGTACGCCAGGTCGCGGGCGAGCGCCGCCGGGTCGCAGGCGACGTACGCGATGCGGCGGGCGCCGAGGGCGGCGACGCGGGCGACCGTCTCGCGGCCGGCGCCCGCGCGGGGCGGGTCCAGGACGACCAGGTCGGCGGCGGTGATGCCGGTGGCGGGCAGGACGCGTTCGACCGTGCCGTGTTCGACGCGGACGCGGGGCAGGTCGCGCAGGTTGTGGCGGGCGTCGTCGGCGGCGCGGGCGTCGGACTCGATGCCGAGCACGGCGCCGCGCTCGCCGACGCGTTCGCCCAGGGCGCCGGCGAACAGGCCGACGCCGCAGTACAGGTCCAGGGCCGTGTCGCCCTTGTGCGGGGTCAGGCCCCGCATGACGGCCTCCACCAGCAGGTCCGCGGCCTTGTGGTGGACCTGCCAGAAGCCGCCCTCGCCGACCCGCCAGGTGCGGTCCGCCGCGCGCTCGCGGACGAAGGGGCGGCCGTGCACGCGGTGCACCCGGCCGTCGCGTTCGCCGACGCGCAGCACGGACACCGGGCGGTCCAGCTCCACCAGCGGCAGCCGGCCGCCCGGGCGCGGGGTGAGGACGACCTGCCGGTCCGAGGAGCCGGTGGCGGCGATCGCCTCGACGGTCGCGATGTCCGGCCACGCGCGCGTCTCGACGCCCAGCTCCGACACGCCCGGCGCGGCGATCAGGCAGCGGTCGACCGGCTCGACCTCGTGCGAGCGGTGGCGGCGCAGGCCGGGGCGGCCCTGGTCGTCCACCGCGTACGTCACGCGGGTGCGCCACGCCGGGACCTCGCCCTTGGCGACCTTGTCGCCGGGCGCGGGCTCCACGGTGCCGTCCCAGCCGGCCTGCTCGGGGGTGAGCCCGGCCAGCCGGGCGAGCTGTTCGGCGACCACCTCGCCCTTGAGGCGGCGCTGGGCGCCGGGGGCCACGTGCTGCCAGTCGCAGCCGCCGCACCGGCCGGGGCCGGAGAACGGGCAGGGCGCCTCGACGCGGTCCTTGGCGGCGTCCAGCACCCGTACGGCGTCGGCGCGCAGGAAGCGGGAGCCGGCGCCGCCCTCGGTGACCTTGGCGACGACCCGCTCGCCGGGCAGCGTGTGCCGGACGAACAGCACCCGGCCCTCCGCGGTGCGCGCCACGCAGTGGCCGCCGTGCGCCACCGGCCCGACCTCGACCTCGTACTCCTCGCCGACCAGCGACTCCCGCTCCGCCGTCCGATCTGCTGACTGGGATGCTGCCTGCGGCTGTGACGGCATGGGGACGCGGCTCCGGGGGGATGGCAGGGAATGGCGGTCGGGTGGCCACGTCACACCGGTCGGGAACACCAGTCGGGCATACCGGGCGGCGGGTGGGACACCAGCCTGCCAGTCTACGTCCCGTGGCGGGCCGGATCGTACCGGCGCCCGGTCCGAGCCGGGCGCCGGTTGGACTCAGGTCCCCGCCGGCGGCCGGCCGCCGCCCGTCTTCTCCCGCTTCGGCGGCGTCACCGGGCCGCGCCGCACCGCGCCCGGCGCGCTCCACTCGGCGCGCTTGCGGGCGCGCTTCTTCGCCAGTTCGGAGGAGTCCAGCTGCCAGGGCACGGACGTGACCATGACGCCCGGGGTGAACAGCAGCCGGCCCTTCAGCCGCAGCGCGCTCTGGTTGTGCAGCAGGTGCTCGTACCAGCGGCCGACGACGTACTCGGGGATGTAGACGGAGACCACGTCGCGCGGGCTCTCCCGGCGCAGGCCGCGGACGTAGTCGACGACCGGGCGGGTGATCTCGCGGTAGGGCGAGTCGAGGACCTTCAGCGGCACGTCCAGGCCGCGCTCGTGCCACTCGGCCTGGAGCGCCTTGGTCTCGGCCGGGTCGACGTTGATGCTCAGCGCCTCCAGGGACCCGGACCGCATCAGCTTGGCGTAGGCGAGGGCGCGCAGCGTCGGCTTGTGGATCTTGGATACGAGGACGATGGAGTGCACCCGGGAGGGGCGGACGCTCTCCTCGCCGGGCTCGCCGTCTATGGCCAGTTCGTCGGAGACGCTGTCGTAGTGGCGGCGGATCGCGGTCATGGTGACGTAGAAGATGACCATGCCCAGCAGGGCGACCCACGCGCCGTGGGTGAACTTGGTCAGCAGCACGACCACCAGCACCAGGCCGGTGAAGAAGGCGCCGAAGGCGTTGATGGCCCGGGAGCGGATCATGTGCCGGCGCTTGGCCGGGTCCTTCTCGGCGGGCAGGTGGCGGTTCCAGTGCCGGACCATGCCGGTCTGGCTGAGGGTGAAGGACACGAACACGCCGACGATGTAGAGCTGGATGAGCTTGGTGGAGTCGGCGCCGTAGAGGTAGACGAGCACGGCGGCGGCGAAGGCCAGCATCAGGATGCCGTTGGAGAAGGCCAGCCGGTCGCCGCGGGTGTGCAGCTGGCGGGGCAGGTAGCGGTCCTGGGCGAGGATGGAGCCCAGCAGCGGGAAGCCGTTGTACGCGGTGTTGGCGGCCAGGAACAGCACCAGCGCGGTGGCCGCCGCGAGCACCACGAACAGGAACGATCCGTCACCGAAGACGGCCGCCGCGACCTGCGAGATCACCGGGTTCTGGGTGTAGTCGTCGCCGACCGCGACGCCGTCCTTGAGCAGGTCCCTGGCCGGCTCCTCG
Organism: Streptomyces sp. B1866; assembly: GCF_031932565.1. NCBI lineage: Bacteria > Bacillati > Actinomycetota > Actinomycetes > Kitasatosporales > Streptomycetaceae > Streptomyces > Streptomyces sp. B1866. The sequence goes on along the minus strand of NZ_JAVSCF010000017.1, from coordinate 18,272 downwards.
GCCATCTTCACGTCGGTGGCCATGGCCAGCGCGATGATGCCGCAGAACATGGTCACGGCCAGGCCGCCCATGAGCGCCAGCGTGGTGGCGGCGTTCTTGCTCTTCGGCTTGCGGAAGGCGGGCACGCCGTTGCTGATCGCCTCCACGCCGGTCAGCGCCGCGCAGCCGGAGGAGAAGGCGCGCAGCAGCAGGAAGACCAGGGCGAATCCGGCCAGGCCCGAGTGCTCGGCGTGCAGGTCGTAGTCCGCGGTGGGCGCGCTCATGTGGTCGCCGCGTACGATGCCGCGGTAGGCGCCCCAGAGCATGAGCAGGAAGACGCCGGCGACGAAGACGTAGGTGGGGATGGCGAAGAGCTTGCCCGACTCGCGCACGCCGCGCAGGTTCATCAGGGTCAGCAGCACGATGACGCCGATCGCGCACGGCACCTTGTGGTCGGCGATGAAGGAGACGGCCGAGCCCAGGTTCTCCACGCCGGAGGAGATGGACACGGCCACGGTCAGGACGTAGTCGACGAGCAGGGCGCTGGCCACGGTCAGGCCCGCCTTGGGGCCGAGGTTGGTGGTGGCGACCTCGTAGTCGCCGCCGCCGCTGGGGTAGGCGTGCACGTTCTGGCGGTAGGAGGCGACCACCGTGAACATCAGTACGACGACCGCGACCGCGATCCACGGGCTGTAGTCGTAGGCCGACACGCCCGCCACGGACAGGACGAGCAGCACCTCGCCCGGTGCGTACGCCACGGAGGACAGCGGGTCGGACGCGAAGACGGGGAGGGCGATGCGCTTGGGCAGCAGGGTTTCGCCCAGCTTGTCGCTGCGCAGCGCCCGCCCGATCAGGAGCCGTTTCGGGACGTCGGTCAGTTTGGACACGCTGAGGATCGTAAGCGGTGGGCCTGCCGCCCGCCCACCCGCCGCCCCCGCTCACCGGGCGGCGGGTGGAAGCACGCGGTCCGCGCGCGGCGCGGGAGGTCAGCGCAGCCGAACGGGCAGCGTGCGGTGGCCGTTGGAGATGAACGACTCCAGCGGCAGCAGGTCCGAGGCCGGCGCGGCCAGGGCGAGTGCCGGGAAGCGTTCGAACAGGGCCGGGAGGGCCACCGCGGCCTCCAGCCGGGCCAGCGGCGCGCCCAGGCAGCGGTGCACGCCGTGGCCGAAGGCGAGGTGGTCCTTGACCTGCCGGGTGACGTCGAAGCGGTCGGCGTCCGGGCCGACCGCGTCCGGGTCGCGGCCGGCCGAGGCCAGGGCGGCGATGATGGCGTCCCCCTTGCGGATCACCACGCCGCCGTCCAGCTCGATGTCCTCCACGGCGTAGCGCAGCGGCAGGGTGGCGCCCGGGGGCTGCCGGCGCAGGGTCTCCTCGATGACGTCGTTCCAGGTGGCGCGGCCGGCGTGGACGTGGCCGAGCTGCTCGGGGTCGGCCAGCAGGGCGTGCACGGCGTTGTCGAGGAGGTTGACGGTGGTCTCGTACCCCGCGCTGATCACCAGCAGCAGGGTGTCGGCCAGCTCCTGCTCGCTCAGCGAGGTGCCGTTCTCGCGGGCGGCGATGAGCCCGCTGGTCAGGTCGTCGTCCGGCCGGGCGCGCTTGTAGGCGACCAGCTCGGCCAGGACCGCGTAGATGTCCTCGTACGTGGCGGTGACCTCAGCGGACGCGGCGGCGGTGTGGAAGATGCTGTCGGCGCAGCGGCGCAGGGTGTCGCGCATCGTGCCGTCGGGCACGCCGAAGAGCTCGCAGATCACCTGGACGGGCAGCGGCACGGCGTAGGTCTCCCGAAGGTCGACCACCGCGCCGTCCGGGGTGGCGGCGAGGGTGTCGAGGAGGCCGGTGGTGATGCGCTCGACCCGGGGGCGCATGGCGGCGGTGCGGCGGGCGGTGAAGGCCGTGGCGACCAGGGACCGCAGCCGGGTGTGGTCGCTGCCGTAGGCGGTGAACATGTTCTGGACGGCGACCCAGGTGATCAGCGGCCAGTCGGGGGCGATCTCGCCGTTGATCCACCGGGGCCAGTGGCGGCGCGGGTCCTTGGACACCCGCGGGTCGGTGAACAGCTGCTTGATGACGGACTGGCGGGTTAACGCCCACGCCACCACGCCGCCAGGGAGCTCCACGGGCGTCGCGGGCCCTTGCGCGAGGAGGCGGGCGGCCTCGGCGTGGACGTCGTGTCCGGCCGGGTCGAGGACGTAGGGGCGGGCGGGCGGTGCCTGGCGGAGGTCGTGTTCCATGGTTCTCCAGCTGACTCGTCGATGCGGTCACGTGCAGGGAGTGAAACGGACACGGGCACGGACACGGCGGCGCGCGCGGGAGGCGGCGCGGCCGTGGTCGCCGGAGGAAATCGTACGGGCAGCGCCGTCAGCGCGCGATGGAACGGACCGGGTCGCCACTCCAGTTCTTCGACGGGCACGGCGAGTTCGAGGTCGGGGAGGCGGTCGAGCAGCTTCTCGACGGCGACCGAGGCGATCAGCCGGGCCGGGCCCCGGGCGGGGCAGGCGTGCGGGCCGACTCCCCAGGCGAGGTGGGCGCGGTTGCCGGCGCGCCGGACGGAGGCGAGGGCCGGGTCGGTGTTGCCGGCCGCGAAGCTGATCAGGACCGGCTCGCCCGCCAGCAGCCGCACCCCGTGGAAGTCCAGGTCGCGTACGGGGTAGTGGGCGGCGTAGTTGGCGGCGGGCGGGTCGAGCCACAGCACCTCGTCCAGGGCGTCCTCGACCGGCAGGCTGCCGCCGGAGAGGCTGCCGGCGAACCGGTCGTCGGACAGCAGCAGCCGCAGCGCGCCCGCGATGAGGTTGGACTGCGGCTCGGTGCCCCCGCCCATCAGCAGGATGCCCTGGTGGACCATCTCCTCGTCGGTCAGCCGCTCGGGGTGGGCCAGCATCCAGGAGGTGACGTCGGCGCCGGGCCGCCGCCGTTTGATGGTGACCAGCTCCACCAGGGTCTCGGTGAGCAGCGCGTTCTTCCGCTCCGCGTCGACGCCGTCCCAGATGCCCGACATGCCCTCCATCAGCCGGTCGCCGAGCGCCGGCGGGCAGCCGAAGAGCTGGTCGAAGACCATCAGCGGCACGACGCGCGCGTAGGCGCTGAGCAGTTCCGCCTCGCCGTCGCCCGCGAACCGGTCGATGAGCGTGTCGGCGATGCGCTCGACGTACCCGCGCAGCGCGTTCGGGTCCACCCGGGCGAGGCCGTCGTTGATCACCCGGCGCAGCCGCTGGTGCTCCGGGCCGTCGGCGAACAGGGCGTTGGGGCGGTAGTGCAGCATCGGCACCACCGGGTTGTCGTAGCCGATGCGGCCTTCGGCGAGCGCCTTCCACCGGCGCGGGTCGCGGACGAACCGCTCCGGGCTGCGCAGCACCTCCAGCGCCGCCTGGTAGGAGGTCACCAGCATCGCGTCGGTGTCCGGGGCGAGTTCCACCGGGGCGACCGGCCCGTAGGCGCGCATCCGCCGGTAGGCGGCGTGCGGGTCGGCGGCGAACTCCGGCCCGTACATCGGGATCCGGTACGTCGGCCTGCCGCTCGCGGCGGGCGCGGCGGCGGCCGTGGCACCGGCGGTCGCGGTGGTGGCGGTGTGCGCGGGACAGCCGGGCGGCGGGCCGCCGGGGTCGGGGCGGTGGGTCACGCGGGCTCCTGGCGGGCGCGGGAGGGGTGGGTCTGGAGGTACTGGACCAGGGAAATGAGGGCGTGCGTGGAGGAGGTCCGGTCGCGGGCGTCGCAGGTGACCAGCGGCGTGTCGGGCAGCAGGTCGAGGGCCTCGCGGACCTCCTCCTCGGGGTAGCGGGGGGCGCCGTCGAAGAGGTTGACGGCCACCGCGTACGGCAGGTCGTGGTCCTCCAGCAGGCCCATCACGTCGAAGGACCGCTCCAGGCGGCGGGTGTCGGCGAGCACCAGCGCGCCGAGCGCGCCCTGGGCCATGTCCTGCCACAGCCGGGTGAACCGCTGCTGGCCCGGCGCGCCGAACAGGTACAGCACCAGGGAGTCGCTGAGGGTGAGCCGGCCGAAGTCCATGGCGACGGTGGTCGTCGTCTTCTCCTCGGTGCCGGACAGGTCGTCGACGTAACTGCCCGCCTGGGTCATCGTCTCCTCGGTGCGCAGCGGCTCGATCTCCGACAGGGTGCCGACCAGGGTCGTCTTGCCGACGGCGAAGTGCCCGACGATCAGCAGTTTCACCGCCGCGCGCACGGTCTGGGGCAGGTAGACCGCGTCCTCAGAGGCGAGCACGGAGTCCATCGAGCACCTCCTGAAGGAGCCGGGTCTCGGGCAGGTCGGCCGGGGGGACGGGGGACCGCGCGGTGATGTGCCCGCTGTCCACCAGGTCGCCGATCAGCACCCGTACGACGCTGACGGGCAGCCGCAGCCGCCCGGCGACCTCGGCCACGGACAGCGGCCCGCCCAGGCACAGCTCCATCACCTCGCGCTTCTCCGGGCTGAGGCCGGCCAGCGGCCGGTCGCGCTGCCCGACGACCAGGGTGACCAGGTCCAGGGTGTTGCGGCTGGGGTGGGCGCGGCCGTCGGTCACCACGTACGGGCGGACCAGGCCCCGCTCGTACCACGGTGAGCGGCTCATACCGGACTGCCTATGCCCTGGCGGCTGAGGTCCTGGCGCGGCGGGGCGGTCAGCTCCCGGCCGAGCCGGTCGACCAGCTTCTGCATCCGGTAGGTGATGGCCTCCATGTCCACCTCGGCGGTGGCGGACAGCGCGAGGTACGCGCCGGGGCCCGCGGCGATGAGGAAGACGTACCCGCCCGCGAACTCCACGAGGGTCTGCTGCCAGGGGCTCTCCTCCCCCTCGCAGAACTCGGCGGTGCTGCGGCTGATCGACTGGAGCCCCGACAGGGCGGCGGCCTGCCGCTCGGCCTCGTCCCGGTGGATGCCCTCGGAGTAGGCGCGCAGCATCCCGTCCGCCGACAGCAGGATGGCGTGGCGCGCCTCGGGGACCCGCACCACCTCGTCGAGCATCCAGCCCAGCCCGTTGTCCGTCGTGGTGGTGGTCACGTGGTCGGTCATGCCTCGTGGTTCCCTTCGTCGTGGTGGTGAGCGGGGTCCTCGGCGGCGGCCCGGCCGGACCGGGTGCCGCGCGCGAAGGCGCCCATGCGCTGGGCGGCCTCCTCCGCCGACCGGACGCGGTAGGCGCCCGAAGGCTCCCCCTCCTCCGCTCCCGGCCGGGCGTGGCCGCCCGGGTCCCGCCCGTGGCGCGGTCTGCGGCGGCGCTTGGGCAGGCCGCCCGCGGTCGACTCGTACGGCCGCCCGGGCGCGCGCGGGAAGACGTCGTCCTCCTCCTCGTCGTCCACGGCGGGGTGGGCCAGCGGCGAGAGCACGGGCCGCTCCCGCCCGGCGTGGCTGCGCGGCGCGCCGGGCGGCCGGCGGGTCGGCCAGACCGAGGGCCCGTCGGCGCCGAAGGGCGTGAGCAGGGCGCTGGGCAGGAAGACGACGGCCCGCGCGCCCCCGTACGGCGAGCGGGTGTCCACCGAGACGGTGAAGCCGTAGCGCGCGGCCAGCACGCCGATGGCGGCGAAGCCGAACTGCGGCGGATCCCCCAGCCGGGAGACGTCCACGGGCCGCTCGCCGGACAGCAGCTCGGCGGCCCGCCGCATGTCCTGCTCCCCGAGGCCCACGCCCGCGTCGTCGACGATCACGCACGCGCCGTTGTGCACCGGCCGGCACTGGACCTCGACGGTGGTGTTGGGCTGGGAGTGGCGGGCGGCGTTGTCCAGCAGCTCGGCGACGGTGAGCACCACCGGCTCGACGGCCCGGCTGGTGACGGCGATGTCGATCTCGCTGTGCACCCGTACGCGCCGGTAGTCGCGGATCCGGGAGGTCGCCCCGCGCACCACCTCGATCAGCGAGGAGACGGCCCGCTGGCGGCCGGGCCAGGAGCCGCACAGCACGGAGATGGCCTGGGCGCGCCGGCCGAACTGGGAGTTGGTGTGGTCGATCTCCAGCAGGTCCTGGAGGACGTCGGGGTCGTCGTGCCGCTCCTGCATGGCGGAGATGGCCGCCTGCTGCTCGTGGGCGAGGCCCTGCAACGCTCGCATCGTGGACTTCAGCGCGGCCCGGGTGGCCACGTCGGCGCGGCCGTGGGCCTTCTCCAGGGAGCGGGTGAACAGGTCGAGCACGGCCTGCGTGCTCTGCGCGTAGGTGCTGCCCTCCAGGCCCGCCTCGCGCGGGCCGGGGACGGGGGTGGCGCGGGTGACGGAGTCGGCGGCGGCCGGCAGGCGCACGGCCACCAGGTGGCGCAGCTCCGCGTCCCGGGCCCGCACGTCCTCCTCCAGCTCCGCGGCGCGCCGGCGGGCGCGGGCGGCGATCCCCCGCTGGCGCAGCAGGAGCAGCAGGGCCACGAGGACGGCGGCGGCCAGCGCCCAGGTCACCGCCTCTAATATGTGATGTGTCATCAGGAAACCTCGGGCCGTGGTGGGGCGTGGGGGGCGGAAGGAACGATTCAGTCGCCTGGTGCCGGAGTCCCGCCCGCCGAACGCGTCCTGTCCGTGAACGGAATATGGCGGATCATCTTAGCCACGGCCGTGACCGGCTGTCCGACGTCCGTCACAAATTCGCCGCCGCGCCGTGCGGAGCCCTCCGGACGGGTCCCGCCACGGAATCTTCGCGATCCTTACGCCGTCTTACCGCGTTCTTAACGCGCGAAGCGGCCTCCCGCGGGGAACGGAGTGGGCGCGGGCGCGGGTACGCCCGGTAGCGTTGACGCCGGAGCCGTTCGAAGCGGCCCGGCACGGTCCCCCGGAAAGGTGATGCACGATGTCTGCCCAGGTCACAGCTGTACAGGAAGGGCTGAGGTAAGGGGCGTATGCACGTCGTGATCATGGGCTGCGGCCGGGTGGGCGCCGCCCTCGCCCAGACGCTGGAACGACAGGGCCACACGGTCGCGGTGGTCGACCGGGACCCGACGGCCTTCCGCCGGCTCGGCGCGGGCTTCGGCGGGCGCCGGGTGACCGGGGTCGGCTTCGACCAGGACACCCTCCGCGAGGCGGGCATCGAGGAGGCCGGGGCCTTCGCCGCGGTCAGCAGCGGCGACAACTCCAACATCATCGCGGCCCGGGTGGCACGGGAGATGTTCGGCGTGGAGAACGTCGCGGCCCGCATCTACGACCCGCGCCGCGCCGAGGTCTACCAGCGGCTGGGCATCCCGACCGTGGCCACCGTGCGGTGGACGGCCGACCAGATGCTGCGGCGGCTGCTGCCGTCCGGCGCCGAGCCGCTGTGGCGCGATCCGAGCGGTGGCGTCCAGCTGGCGGAGGTGCACACCTCGCCCGCGTGGGTCGGACACAAGATCAGCAGGTTGCAGGACGAGACGGGGGTGCGGGTGGCGTTCCTGACCCGGCTGGGCGAGGCCATGGTGCCGACCTCGCAGACGGTCCTCCAGGAGGGCGACCTGGTGCACGTCGTGATGCGCACCGACGAGGTCGAGAAGGTCGAGGCGGCCTTCGACGAGGGCCCCGAGGGAGGCGCGTGATGAGGGTCGCGATCGCCGGGGCCGGCGCGGTGGGGCGCTCCATCGCGGGCGAGCTGCTGGAGAACGGGCACGAGGTGCTGCTGGTCGACAAGGCGCCGACCGCCATCTCGGTGGAGCGCGTGCCGCAGGCCGAGTGGCTGCTGGCGGACGCGTGCGAGATCACCTCGCTGGACGAGGCGGCGCTCCAGCGCTGCAACGTGGTGATCGCGGCGACCGGCGACGACAAGGTCAACCTGGTCGTCTCGCTGCTGGCGAAGACCGAGTACGGCGTGCCGCGGGTGGTCGCCCGGGTCAACAACCCGAAGAACGAGTGGCTGTTCAACGAGTCGTGGGGGGTGGACGTCGCGGTGTCCACGCCGCGCCTGATGTCGGCCCTGGTGGAGGAGGCCGTGAGCGTCGGCGACCTGGTGCGGCTGCTGCGCTTCAGCCACGGCGACGCGAACCTGGTGGAGCTGACGCTGCCGCCGGAGTCGGCGCTGGCGGGCACGCGCGTGGGCGACGTGGCGTGGCCGGAGGACACCACGCTGGTCACCATCATCCGCGGCACGCGCGTGCTGACGCCCAGCCCCGACGACGTGCTGGAGGCGGGCGACGAGCTGCTGTTCGTGGCGGCGCAGGCGCGCGAGGAGCAGCTGGAGATCCTGCTGTCCGTACGGCGGGAGGACGCGGCGGGCTGAGGCCCCCTGGCCGGGCGCGGTCGTGGCGCGCGGGGCTTGCCGGCCCGCCGCGCGGGCCCGGACCCGGCCGGGGGTGCGCGGTGCGCCGCGCCGCCGCGTACGGGCCTGGTCGGTACGTCGCGGGCGGCGCGCCTGTGCCCGTACGCGGCGGGCGGCCCGCGGACCGGACGGCCGCCGGGTGCGTCCGCCGGACGGCGAGGGCGGGCCGCCCGGCCGGGCCCCACCGGGGCGGGCGCCGGGCGGCGGCGGGCCCGTACGGCCGGCGCCGCGCCGCAGTGCGCGCCGGCGCGCTCAGGTGCCGGGCGGGCGGCGGTCGGCCGGTTCGGAGTCCGCCTCGCGGACGATCTGGTCGGTCCACTCCGCCAGCAGCGGCTCGGTGACGGCCCCGACCTCCGCGGTCGCGGCCTGCTCGCGCCGCGCCCCCTCGGCCCGCTCCCGCTCGGCCCGCTCCGCGGCCTCCAGCTCGGCGACGACGTCGATCGGCGGCGGGGCCTTGGCCAGCAGTATCCAGGTCAGGTAGACGCACAGCAGGAACGGCGGCACGCCCAGGGCGATCCGCATCCAGCCGAGCTGGGTGGCGTCCCCCCACCAGTAGAGCGGGAAGAGGACCGCCGACTTGGCCAGCAGGACGATCCCCCACGCCCAGGTGGCCCGGGTGTACGCGCGCAGCCGGCCGGGGTTGCGGGTGCGCCAGGAGAGGTTCTCCCGCAGTATGGGACCGAGCAGCACACCGATCAGCGGGAAGCGGACGAGGGCCGACACCACGTAGGCCACGCCCAGGCCCAGGATGTAGAGCATGCCCGGCAGGTAGAAGTTCTTCGCGTCGCCGGAGACCATCGCGAAGACCGCGCCGACGGCGACGCCGAAGACGCCGCTGAAGGCGTGCTTCAGGGTCTCGCGGCGGGCCAGCCGGCCCAGCGCGAGCAGCAGCGTCAGGCCGAGCGACGCCAGGGCGGCGAGGCGGATCTCGTGCTCGATCGTGTAGAGGAGGACGAAGACCAGGCCGGGCACGGTGGTGTCCACCATGCCCCGCACCCCGCCGAACGCCTCCAGGAGCGCGGCGTCCGCCGCCGCTCTGCCCGCCGCGTCGCCCGCGGCGGCCTCGCCGGCCGGGACCGGCCTGTCGTGGGACGTCACCCGCTACTCCTGCCCGAGCGGTCGAAGCTCGTACTTGGGATTGAACAGCACCCGGCGGCCGTGGCTCACGGAGATCCGGCCGCTGGCGATCAGCTTGCGGCCCGGCTCTATTCCGATGATGGAACGGCGGCCCAGCCACACCACGTCCAGGGCAGCGGTGCCGTCGAACAGCTCCGCCTCCAGCGCCGGGACGCCGGCCCGGGGCCGCAGGGTGACCGTGCGCAGCGTACCGGTGACGGTCACGATCTGCCGGTCGCCGCAGTCCCCTATCTTGGTGCAGCCCGCGGCCTCCGCGTCCTGCTGGAGCTCGGCGGAGTGCAGCTCCTCCTGGGAGCTCGACAGCCGGTCGAGCATCCGCCGGAAGCGGCTGACGGGCTTGGTCTCACGGGATACGGCACTCATACGGCCAGCGTACCGGGCGGCTGTGACCGTATCACCGCTTGTGCGGACCCCCGGTTCGCCCCTCACGGCTCGTACTCTCACGGCTCGAACCGGTACCCCATGCCCGGCTCCGTTATGAAGTGCCGCGGGTGGGAGGGGTCGGCCTCCAGTTTGCGGCGCAGCTGGGCCATGTAGACCCGCAGGTAGTTGGTCTCCGTGCCGTACGACGGGCCCCACACCTCCTGGAGCAGCTGGCGCTGGCTGACCAGGCGGCCGGTGTTGCGGACCAGGACCTCCAGCAGGTGCCACTCGGTCGGCGTGAGGCGCACGTCCCGGCCGCCGCGCCCCACCTTCTTGGCCGCGAGGTCGACGGTGAAGCTGTCGGTGCTGACGACGACGGCGTCGTCGGCCTGGCCGACGGGTTCGGCGCGGCGGACGGCGGCGCGCAGCCGGGCCAGCAGCTCGTCCATGCCGAAGGGCTTGGTGACGTAGTCGTCGGCCCCCGCGTCCAGCGCCTCCACCTTCTCGTCGGAGGTGTGCCGGGCGGAGAGCACGAGGATCGGGACCCGGGTCCAGCCGCGCAGGCCCTTGATCACCTCGACGCCGTCCATGTCGGGCAGGCCGAGGTCGAGCACGACCACGTCGGGGTGGCGGGCGGCGGCGAGCTGGAGGGCGGTGGTGCCGTCCGCGGCGGCGTCGACCTCGTACTTGCGGGCCCGGAGGTTGATCACGAGGGCGCGTACGATCTGCGGCTCGTCGTCGACCACGAGCACCCGGGTCATGGTCCGGCCTGCCTTTCCGTTCCGGTGGGGTCCGTGGGACCTGGTGGGTGTGCCGGGGTCGCCGTGCCCGGCGGTTCTTGCGCCGCCGGTCACGACGTGGCCTGGGCGGGTATCTCGGGGCGGGCCGGGCCGCGGCCGGCGGCGGCGCGCAGGGTGAGCACCATGGTCATGCCGCCGCCGGGGGTGTCCTCGGCCTCCAGGCTGCCGCCCATGGCCTCGGCGAAGCCGCGGGCGACGGCGAGGCCGAGGCCGACGCCGGCGCCGCGCGGCGCGTCGCCGTACCGCTGGAAGGGCTCGAAGATCCGCTCCTTGGCGCTGTCGGGGACGCCGGGGCCGCGGTCGGCGACCCGCAGTTCGACACGCTCGCCCAGGGCGCTGGCGGAGACCAGGACGGGATGGCCGTCGGGGCTGTACTTCACGGCGTTCTCCACGATGTTGGCGACGCTGCGCTCCAGCAGGCCGGGGTCGACGGCGACCATGGGCAGTTCCTCGGGGATGTCGAGGGCGGCGCTGCCCTCGGGCACGCCGCCGAGCGCCATGGGCACCACCTCGTCCAGGTCGATCTCCCGGATGAGGGGGGTGACGGTGCCGGTCTGGAGGCGGGACATGTCGAGCAGGTTGCCGACCAGGTGGTCGAGCCGGTCGGCGCCCTCCTCGATGGCCGCGAGGAGTTCGGCCTCGTCCTCCTCCGACCAGGCGACGTCGTCGGAGCGCAGCGAGGTGACGGCGGCCTTGATGGCGGCCAGCGGGGTGCGCAGGTCGTGGCTGACGGCGGCGAGCAGGGCGGTGCGGATGCGGTTGCCCTCGGCCAGCTCGCGGGCCCGCTCGGCCTGGCCGACCAGCCGCTGGCGGTCCAGGACGACGGCGGCCTGGGCGGCGAAGGCGGCGAGCACGCGGCGGTCCTCGGCGGGCAGCACCCGGCCGGTGAGGGCGAGCGCCAGGTGGTCGCCGACGGGCATGTCGACGTCGGCGTCCTCGGGCCGCCCGGGCGGCGGCGGGCCGCCGGTGACGCCGGCGCTGCCCGCGCGGGTCCACGGGGCGACGTCGCTCTCCCGCTCCAGCAGCGCGACCGCGTCCATGCCGAAGGTCTCCCGGACCCGCTCCAGCAGCGCCTCCAGGGACGTCTCGCCGCGCAGCACGCTGCCGGCCAGGAAGGACAGCACCTCGGACTCGGCGCGCAGCCGGGCGGCCTGGTGGGTGCGGCGGGCGGCGAGGTCGACCACGGAGGCGACCGACACGGCGACGGCGACGAAGACGGCGATAGCGACGATGTTCTCGGGGTCGGCGATGGTCCAGGTGTGGGTGGGCGGGGTGAAGTAGTAGTTCAGCAGCAGCGAGCCGGCCGCGGCCGAGGCGAGGGCCGGCAGCAGGCCGCCGACCAGCGCCGCCACCACGTTGACGAACAGGAACAGCAGCACCTCGTTGGCGAAGCCGGGGCCCGTGTCGCCGCCTCCGGTGCCGGTGCCGGCCAGGCCCAGGGTGAGCAGGGCGGGCCCGGCCACGCCGACCAGCCAGCCGGCCGCCCGCCGGGCGCGGCCGAGCCGCGCGCCACGCGCCACCGGCAGGCCGCGGCCCTTGGCGACCGCCTCGTGGGTGACGATGTGCACGTCGAGGTCGGGCCCGGACTCGCGGGCGACGGTGGCGCCGACGCCGGGTCCGAAGACCTGGGTCCAGGGCCTGCGGCGGCTGGAGCCGAGCACGATCTGGGTGGCGTTGACGCCGCGGGCGAAGTCGAGCAGGGCGCGGGGGATGTCCTCCCCTATCACGTGGTGGAACGTTCCGCCCAGGTCCTCCACGAGGGTGCGCTGCACCGCCAGCTCCTTGGGCGAGGCCGAGGTGAGGCCGTCGCTGCGCGCGACGTAGACGGCCAGCACCTCGCTGCCGGAGCCCTTGGCGGCGATGCGCGCGGCGCGCCGGATGAGGGTGCTGCCCTCCGGCCCGCCGGTCAGGCCCACCACGATCCGCTCGCGGGCCTGCCAGGTGGAGCGGATGCTGTGCTCGGAGCGGTACTGCTGGAGGTACTCGTCGACCCGGTCGGCGGTCCACAGCAGGGCCAGCTCGCGCAGGGCGGTGAGGTTGCCGGGGCGGAAGTAGTTGGACAGGGCGGCGTCGATCTTGTCGGGGGCGTAGATGTTGCCGTGCGCCATGCGGCGGCGCAGCGCCTGGGGCGACATGTCGACCAGCTCGATCTGGTCGGCGCGGCGGACCACCTCGTCGGGCACGGTCTCGCGCTGCCGCACGCCGGTTATCGACTCCACCACGTCGCCCAGCGATTCCAGGTGCTGGATGTTGACCGTGGAGACCACGTCGACGCCCGCGCGCAGCAGCTCCTCGACGTCCTGCCACCGCTTGGCGTTGCGGGAGCCGGGCACGTTGGTGTGCGCCAGCTCGTCCACGAGCGCGACGGCGGGGCGGCGCGCCAGGACGGCGTCCACGTCCATCTCCGTGAAGACGGCGCCCCGGTAGGCGAGCTCGCGGCGGGGCACCTCCTCCAGGCCGTGCAGCATGACCTCGGTGCGCGGGCGGCCGTGGTGCTCCACGAAGCCGACGACGACGTCCGCGCCCCGCTCGACGCGCCGGTGCGCCTCGGAGAGCATCGCGTACGTCTTGCCGACGCCCGGTGCCGCGCCCAGGTAGATCCGGAACTTGCCGCGTGCCATGGCCCCATTTTCTTGCCCGGGCCGGAAGACCGCCCTGCCGGATCCGGGTGCGCGCCCGCGCACCACCGCTTTCGCTCGTTGACCGATTCCCGTGTCCCACGCCCCGTTCTCCCGACTGTACGGCCCCGGACCGCCCGCCGGACGTCCGCGTCCGGCGGGCGGGGGCGGTCAGCGCTCGGCGAGCCGGCGCACCGCGATGTTCAGCTCCAGCACGTTGACGTGCGGCTCGCCGAGGAAGCCCAGGTCACGGCCTGCGGTGTGGTCCTTCACCAGCCGCGCGACGGCGGCGGCGGGCAGGCCGTTGGCGCGGGCGACCCGCCGCGTCTGCAAGCGGGCGTACGCCTCGGAGATGTCCGGGTCGATCGCGGAGGCGGAGCCGGTGACGGCGTCCTTGGGCACCGCCGGCTCCGGTACGCCGTTGAACTCGGCCACCTGCTTCCGGGCCGCCCGGACCATCGCCACCAGCCGGGGGTCGGACGCGCCGAGCTGGCTGGAACCGGTCGCCAGCGGGTCGTAGCCGCTGTGGGAGGGGCGGCCCTGGAAGTAGCGGGGGTCGGGCCGGGGGTCCTGCTCGCCCCTGGCGGGCGGCAGGTCGTAGCGCTGGCCGACCAGCCGGGAGCCGACCTGCCGGCCGTCGGCCTCCACCAGGGAGCCGTTGGCCTTGTCGTGGAAGGCGGTCTGGGCCACGCCGGTGACGGCCAGCGGGTACAGCACGCCGCACACGACGGTGAGGGCGAGCAGGGCGCGCAGGGAGGCGGCGAGCAGGCGGCCGGTGCCGCGCAGGGAGGCGTTCATGCCAGGTCACCCGATTCCCGGGATCAGCGAGAGGAGCAGGTCGATGAGTTTGATGCCGATGAACGGGGCGATCAGGCCGCCGAGGCCGTAGACGGCCAGGTTGCGGCGGAGCATCCGGTCGGCGGTCATCGGCCGGTAGCGCACGCCGCGCAGGGCGAGCGGCACCAGCGCGACGATGACCAGCGCGTTGAAGATCACCGCGGACAGGATGGCGGACTCCGCCGAGGCCAGCCGCATGATGTTGAGCCTGTCGAGGCTGGGGTAGGCGGCGGCGAACATCGCCGGGATGATCGCGAAGTACTTGGCGACGTCGTTGGCGATGGAGAACGTGGTCAGCGCGCCGCGTGTGATGAGCAGCTGCTTGCCGATCTCCACGATCTCGATGAGCTTGGTGGGGTTGGAGTCCAGGTCCACCATGTTCCCGGCCTCCTTGGCGGCCGAGGTGCCGGTGTTCATGGCCACGCCCACGTCCGCCTGCGCCAGCGCCGGGGCGTCGTTGGTGCCGTCGCCGGTCATGGCCACGAGCTTGCCGCCGGCCTGCTCGCGCCGGATGAGGGCCATCTTGTCCTCGGGCGTGGCCTCGGCGAGGAAGTCGTCCACGCCGGCCTCCTCGGCGATGGCCCGGGCGGTCAGCGGGTTGTCCCCGGTGATCATGACCGTGCGGATGCCCATCCGGCGCAGCTCCTCGAACCGCTCCCGCATGCCCTCCTTGACCACGTCCTTGAGGTGGATGACGCCCAGCACCCGGGCGCCCGCCCCGTCCTCGGCGGCGACCAGCAGCGGCGTGCCGCCCGCGGCCGAGATGTCGTCGGCGAGCTGCCGCGCGTCCGGCGCGACGGCGCCGCCGCGCTCGGCGACCCAGGCGAGGACCGCGCCCGCGGCGCCCTTGCGGATGCGTACGCCGGTGTCCGGCAGGTCCACGCCGGACATGCGGGTCTGGGCGGTGAAGGGCACCCACGCGGCGCCGGCCAGCTCGCCCCCGTGCCGCTCGCGCAGCCCGTACGCCGTCTTGGCCAGGACCACCACGGACCGGCCCTCCGGCGTCTCGTCGGCCAGCGAGGACAGCTGGGCGGCGTCGGCCACCTCGGCCGCGGTGGTGCCGCGGACGGGCACGAACTCCGCGGCCTGCCGGTTGCCGAGCGTGATGGTGCCGGTCTTGTCCAGCAGCAGCGTGGACACGTCGCCCGCCGCCTCCACCGCCCGGCCGGACATGGCCAGGACGTTGCGCTGCACGAGCCGGTCCATGCCCGCGATGCCGATCGCGGACAGCAGCGCGCCGATGGTGGTCGGGATCAGGCAGACCAGCAGCGCGGTGAGGACGACGAGGGACTGCTCGGCGCCGGCGTAGACCGCGAACGGCTGGAGGGTGACGACGGCGAGCAGGAAGACGACGGTGAGCGAGGCGAGCAGGATGTTCAGCGCGATCTCGTTCGGCGTCTTCTGCCGGGCGGCGCCCTCCACCAGGCCGATCATGCGGTCGATGAACGTCTCGCCCGGCCTGGCGGTGATCTTCACGACGATGCGGTCGGACAGCACCCTCGTACCGCCGGTGACCGCGCACCGGTCGCCGCCCGACTCGCGGATGACCGGCGCCGACTCGCCGGTGATGGCGGACTCGTCCACGGACGCCACGCCCTCGGCCACGTCGCCGTCGCCGGGGATGACGTCGCCCGCCTCGCACACCACCCGGTCGCCGACGCGCAGGTCCGTGCCCGGCACCCGCTCCTCGCCGTCGCCGGCCAGCCGCCGGGCGACGGTGTCGGTCTTGGCCTTGCGCAGGGTGTCGGCCTGCGCCTTGCCGCGGCCCTCGGCGACGGCCTCGGCGAGGTTGGCGAACACCACGGTCAGCCACAGCCAGGCGGCGATCACCCAGCCGAACCAGTCGCCGGGGTCCTTCACGGCCAGCGCGGTGGTCAGCGCCGAGCCGATCTCGACCACGAACATCACCGGGGACTTCACCTGCACGCGCGGGTCGAGCTTGCGCAGCGCCTCCGGCAGCGAGGCGAGCAGTTGCCGGGGGTCGAACAGGCCGCCGCCCACCCGGGCGCCGCCCTTCCCGCGGCCGCCCGGCGGGTCGTCGTGCGGCGCGGGCGAGGGGGCGTGCGGGGCGGCGGTGTGCACGGTGGTCCCGGCGCTCTCCGTGATCTTCGAGGTCCGGGTGGTCATGCCGCCAGTCCTTCCGCCAGGGGGCCGAGCGCGAGCGCCGGGAAGAAGGTGAGCCCGGTGACGATCGCGATGGAGCCGACCAGCACCCCGGTGAACAGCGGCTTCTCGGTGCGCAGGGTGCCAGCGGTGGCGGGCACGGGCTGCTGTCCGGCCAGCGATCCGGCCAGGGCCAGCACGAACACCATCGGCAGGAAGCGGCCGACGAGCATGCACAGGCCGAGGGCGGTGTTGAAGAAGACGGTGTTGGCACCGAGGCCCGCGAAGGCGCTGCCGTTGTTGTTGGACGCCGAGGTGAAGGCGTACAGCACCTCGGAGAAGCCGTGCGGCCCGATGTTGGTCATCGCGTCCTTGCCGTCCGGCAGGGCCATGGCCACGGCGGTGCCGGTGAGCACCAGCGCCGGAGTGACCAGGATGTAGCAGGCGGCCAGCTTGATCTCGCGGGGGCCGATCTTCCGGCCCAGGTACTCGGGCGTACGGCCGACCATCAGGCCCGCGATGAACACCGCGATGACGGCCATGACCAGCATGCCGTACAGGCCGGAGCCGACGCCGCCGGGCGCGATCTCGCCGAGCATCATGCCCAGCAGCAGCACGCCGCCGCTCAAGCCCCCGAAGGAGTCGTGGAAGGAGTCGACCGCGCCGGTGGAGGTCATGGTCGTGGACACCGCGAACAGCGAGGACGGGCCCTCGCCGAACCGCTGCTCCTTGCCCTCCATGGCGCCGCCCGCCAGCCGCGCGGCGGTGCCGGGGTGCCGGTACTCCAGGACGGTGACGGCGACGACGGCGGCGAACCAGATGACGGCCATGGCCGCGACGATCGCGTAGCCCTGGCGCACGCTGCCGACCATGCGGCCGAAGGTGCGCGGCAGCGAGAACGGGATGACCAGCATCAGGAAGATCTCCAGCAGGTTGCTGAAGCCGGTCGGGTTCTCGAACGGGTGCGCGGAGTTGGCGTTGTAGGGGCCGCCGCCGTTGGTGCCCAGGTTCTTGACGGCCTCCTGGGAGGCGACGTTGCCGCCGGTGATGGCCTGGTGGTCGCCGGTGAGCGTGGTGACGTGGTGGATGTCGGAGAAGTTCTGCACCGCTCCGGCGGCGACCAGCAGGATCGCGGCGACCACGGACAGCGGCAGCAGGATGCGCACGGTGCCGCGCACCAGGTCGGTCCAGAAGTTGCCGAGGTCGCCGGTGCGGTGCCGGACGAAGCCGCGGACGAGCGCGACGGCCACGGCCATGCCGACGGCCGCCGACAGGAAGTTCTGCACGGCCAGGCCGCCGGTCTGGACCAGGTGGCCCATGGCCGACTCGCCCGAGTACGACTGCCAGTTGGTGTTGGTCACGAAGGACGCGGCGGTGTTGAACGCCTGGTCCGGGCTGATCGCCGCGAAACCGAGCGAGAGCGGCAGGTGGTCCTGGAGGCGCAGCAGCAGGTAGAGGAACAGCACGCCCACGGCGGAGAAGGCGAGCACGCCGCGCAGGTAGGCGGGCCAGCGCATCTGGGCGTCGGGGTCGGCGCCGATACAGCGGTAGATCCAGCGCTCCACGCGTAGATGCCGGCCGGAGGTGTAGGCGGCGGCCATGTAGTCGCCGAGGGGACGGTGCACCAGGACGAGCGCCGCGACGAGCACGGACACCTGGAGCACGTCGGCGAGGACGGGACTCATCGGGTCGCTCAGAACCTCTCCGGGAAGACGAGGGCGAGGACCAGGTAGCCCAGCAGGGCCACGGCCACGATCAGGCCGGCGACGTTCTCTGCGGTCACAGTCTCGTCACTCCCTTGGCGGCGAGGGCCACCAGGGCGAACACCGCCAGGGTGACGGCGACGAAGGCCACGTCGTCCATCGTGGGCTCCTTGGGGTCGGCGGGGCCGGGCCGGCGGGCCGGGTGGCACGTCGGCGGGACCGGCCCGCGCGGTGCGGGTACGGACCCTTTGAGGAAACCTCTCGCGGGAGGGCGGCGCCGCTGCCGTTGACGGCTCTTTTACGGCCATCGGCGCGCTCTTGACACATCTCTGACGCAGGGCCCCGGCCGTGCCCGTCCCGCGCGCCTCACCTGCGGAAAAGCGGTAGGCCGCACTCCGCTGGGGAGTGCGGCCCTGGGCCTCGATCGATCAGTTCGCGCCATGGGCAGGCGGCGGGGCGCCGGCGCGGCCGGCGGGGTGGCCCGGGCGCGCGTCCCGGGCGTGCGCCTGCCGGGCGTACGCGCCGCCGGGCGTACGCGCGCGGGGCGGCGTCCG